>JALTWL010000072.1 GCA_027047045.1 Micavibrio sp. | reverse complement strand
CATAGAAGTCCTATTCGTACCACTTATAGGCGAACACGGCTACAAACAAGACTGGAGAAAATGGCCCACCCACACATAAAGCGATGACGAATGTGGTAGGCACAGAACCCCAAACAAAACCACAAAACGGGTGATGAAGACTAGGAGCCCACCGAGCAAAATATAACGAGTTATTATTTATTAAATTTACTTATAATTTTGAATAAAAAAGTAATAATTGATGTGAAAAATAATTAAAAATTTTAATTTATCTTCCTGCACCTGAGTTACCTACGACACCCTCTGTAACAGTTACAATTATTGGAACTATACCTGAGTCTTGGAAATATAGTTTTGCTTGCAAAGTATCTCCTGGGTCTATATTAAACAGAGGATCTGTATTAGCTATGCCGAACTTCTGATAAGTTTTCCAACCACTGAAGTTGGCTGGTATTGTTTCGTTTGGCTGAGCTAATACAACCGTTGAGCCTTCAACTGTAATCTCTACTTTTATGAGAATATCACTACCACTTCCTTGATTTACTACATATACATCCAGCTGAAAATCTTTCTGGTTATTTCCGGTATCAAACTCTATGATAGCCTTAGAAGACGATACTTGTATTGCTGGGCTTCCTCCTGCGAATCCTCCCCATAGTCCGAATAGCCATCCTGCTACTGCTATGCTTATGGCTATTGCTACGGCTACGATGATGACTGTTGCTATTACTGGGCTTATTGCCCTTCTCCTAATTGTCATAGAAACCTCACCATGAATGATAATATACCATGTTTACTCTTCAGTTAACTTATAGTCACTGGTATTGATACAACTCCACTCTTTTCGAAGTACAACTTTAGTGTTGCAGAATCTCCAGCATTAGGATTAAATGCGGCATTTGTAGTGTCAACAGTTCCTGTAATTTCACCAGAGAAGTTTGCTTCTATTGTTGTTTGACTTAAATTGATAATCGGGTAAGTAGTATTATTATATATTAGTTCTGCGCCTATTATTTCATCGCTTCCTGAACCTTGATTTACTAAGTAAACAGATACACTACCATCAGTCTTTACCTGGGCATATGATACTTGTATTGCTGGGCTTCCTCCTGCGAATCCTCCCCATAGTCCGAATAGCCATCCTGCTACTGCTATGCTTATGGCTATTGCTACGGCTACGATGATGACTGTTGCTATTACTGGGCTTATTGCCCTTCTCGCCT
>JALTWL010000071.1 GCA_027047045.1 Micavibrio sp. | reverse complement strand
AAACACCCTCACTTATCATTTTTTTATACGATGAATAAGCTAATATAATGTCAGCTCCTATGAATTTTCCTTGCAAAGCATTTCTTAATGGTCTTGTATCTATTTTTAATAAACCACCTTTTTCTCCATAAAGTTCTATATAACCTCTATCTGCTACAGAGTTAAAAAAAGCATTCATTGAACCAGTTAAATCAATTGCATGTTCTTTTATATATTTCAGTATTTTATCCAGTAAAGATTTTTCTTGATTATTTTGTGAACATTGCTGACTTGTATTCTGTACTACGCCCATGATTTTTTACCCCCTTGTTTATTTTCAAAAAATATCTATTTCTAAAAATTCATCTCTTCTTTTTTTCTTGAATTTTTTTACAAAAGATGAGCGTCCTAAATCTGTAAATCTCCATTTTTCCCTACCTGATTTTTGACTTAAAATCTCTGCTACTTTATATGCATCCTCAGATGGCAAAAATATTATGTTAAATATTACTCCTCTAAGAATTAATAAAAACCTACAATTACAAATAATTATTCCAAATCCAGAATAACGAAAATATGCAGTATCAAAATATGCTACCTTATCTCCCAAAACAGGAAGTTTTTTAAAAATTCTAACTTTCTTTTCTATCCTATCATCGTATATTTCAAATCTTTCTGCATTTAATTCATCTACATATAAGTAAATAATCATAACAGTAAACCACCAAGCTCCTATTTTCATAAATAAATACTCATAATAACCCTCATCTGGCTGTTGAGTATAATAAAGTGCTGCAGAACCAGCCAAAAATAAACCAAAGGCTAAAAAAACAAACCAAGCTATTAATTTTTTCTTATCATATCTTACAACCAAAACAGGTTTATCATGCTGGATTTCTTGATTATTATTTTCTGCTTTTATGTTTTCTTTGTTTTCCACTATATTCCTCATTTATTAGTATTAATTCGCCAGATGAGAATGTCCTACTGCATAAACATTATCGCTTTCGCTTATTAATCCCTTGTCTTTTAAATCGTTTATCCATTTCTGTGCTACTTTTAACTGCTCAGGAGCTTTTCCCATTAGAATATCTATATCATTTGCTATATCCTTGGTATTAGTCCAACCTTCTGTTCCTCTAAAAACTATGTATTTATTCCCCTGCTTATCCTCAGCTAAAAATGCATATACCCCTGTTTCCGTGTCGTTTAGAACATTTATTACGTTATACGA
>JALTWL010000070.1 GCA_027047045.1 Micavibrio sp. | reverse complement strand
GTATGTGGCAATAGTGGATTTTTGTATATTTTAATGTTTTAAAGTTTGTTGTAATTAATTATATTACTATTAATTGCAGGTAAATGTCTATTTCTTAATACTTTTGTTTTAACACATTCTGGAATTAATTATAACTTTAATTGCAGGTAAAACTGATAGTGCTGTTTTAAATTTATTTTATTAGTTTTAGCTTTTCAGGCATTTGACGAGTCAGTGAATAAAACTCACTGATTAAAGCACATGCATGTTCCCTTGCACATGCACTTAACAATAGCACTGCCATCCTTGCACTGGGTTTCTTTGTCTTTATACACTTTTAAGCTTGGGTCAGTGTAAGCTGGTAGGGTCGTGTATTAATAGTGCTCAGGTTTTCTTTATTATAAATACTGAGGGCTACTACTCTCAGTAGGCATACGACATTTTGCCACAGAAGAAGTTTCATTTAGTGCTCAGAAGAATTCATAGTTTAGAGGTTAGAATATTTGCTCTCTTTGTATTTATTTTAATATCGGTAAACAAAGTATATTATAAATGTAGTATATGAATTTAATGTATAAATAATCTTTATAAAATATTGTTTAGTTAAATAAAAATATAATATATTAATTTATAAATACAATTAAACAAGGTTCAGTATTAAAATTAAATTAGATTACAAATGATGATGGATGAAAGAAGAATGCATATGATATGTGATTCTGGTATGAATATTTATGAGAGTTATTCTTTTTATACAGATTTCGTGTCAGTCTACCAAGTAGAACTATTTTCTTAAGTGTCACACACTTGGTATGTACATGACTCTTTGTGTTGATTTTTACTATTTTATGATGTTAGGATATGACCAAGAAACTATTGGCTGTATAATTTGTTCACTTGTGATTTTATACATGCATTATGGATGTTTTGTAAAGTAACTGTTTATTTGTAATATGATTAGCCTCATGATATTAATGTGGTTTACTATAGATATATTTTGTATATTAATATATGAAATGTTATGTATTATGAATATGTTATGTAATGTATTGTCATGTTTTTAACTCGTGTGTTTATACTGTTTCAGAGAAATTAAAAATATAATAAAAATAAAGAGGCCATTGTCCCGCACCTTACAGCGTTTGTTATTAAAAGAAAATGCTGTTACACTTATGTAAGTATGTGTTTTCATTTTAGGTGTGTGTGTGTGTGTGTGTGTGAGTGTTTGTCTGGGAG
>JALTWL010000069.1 GCA_027047045.1 Micavibrio sp. | reverse complement strand
GGAAGAAGATTTCAGGAAGTTGAAGGTCATCACAGTGGAACATCACACCTAAATAAACATAAATTACTTTAACAGTTAACCAAGAGATAATAAGGTTGTCGATCACCAATTAAAATCCTGTAGTAGACCAATTAAGGTTGTACTAGACTAATGAAAATCTCATAGTTGACAAAATGAATGTTTATTGTAGAAAGTCATAAGAAGGTTGTAGTATACAAATTAAAATCTCATATGAATGTTATGCTATTGACATATTTGTGTGATTGACTTGTCACACATTGTTATCAATGAATCAATTGGTAGAATAGGTGCTAATATCTTGTTTTTGTTCATTCAACTGCATGTACAATATTTATAGTTTGAAAAAATAAACATATTCAGCTTGAAGTGCAGCTCTTTGAAACAGCCAAAGTCTGACTAAAATAAACCCTATTTATAACCAGCTTTATACTTGAGAAAGAGTTGTTCAGTCTATTAAGTGTGATGGTGGTTTTAACACAAATGCTAAGCATATGTGCCTGTGCTTGATGTAAAATAAGTGTTGTTGATTTTCACATGTGACTGGTGAATACTTAAACACACAACACGCAGTTACGTCATAATATCTGCATGAATTCAGTTCAAAGAGTCACAAATACAACCACAACTATGACACAGGTTGCTGTTGAGTACACCAAATATTTGAGTGTGCTGTTACACCTCTAATCGGTTTTACAGACACTGATCAACAGTACAAACATAAGTGGATCTCACTCTTGTGCTACAGATGGATTCATGTTTAGAGCAAATGATAAAGACTATCCACTTATCTGAATTATCTGATTGGATGACTTATTTCAGCTGACCATTCTTACTGGAATCACAGGATAATTAGCATTTTTAAATATTTATGTTTTACTTGTGTTCATTCAGATAGGTGCATGGTTTTCTGAAGAAGTTTTTGTATGTGTCTGTGCTCATTATAAATAATTAGTGTCATTTAAAATATTTTCAGTTTTCATTTGCAAAGATAGCAGTAAATTATTTTACTCAACTTTATTTTCCATTTATATGTACAAACATGAATCCAGTGAGAGTGTAAAATGATACTTGCACTATCAGTCAATATCTGTGCTAACAGTAAATATATCTGTGTGTGTGTGTGTGTGTGTGTGTGTGTGTGTATGTGTGTGTGTATGTGTGCAAGTGTTTGCATTGCCAGTGTGTGTCTGTCTGCATATGTGTGT
>JALTWL010000068.1 GCA_027047045.1 Micavibrio sp. | reverse complement strand
ACCTCCCATATATATATTATCTTTATAAGTTGCATGCATTGCTAGAACCAAAATCTTTACAAGAGTCATAGGTTCTAGTTTCATTACCATCTGAGATTATTAAACCACCATTTGATGTAGCTTCTATAGATACACTACCATTTATAGTCATTTTTCCATCAATAGGGCAATCAGCATATTGTGGAGTTTTAAAGTCTTCTACAGTTTTTATTTCAAACCATTTTTGAGAACAAACACCTTCATAAATATATCCATTTATTCTTGATATTTCAGGATTTACAGTATAGTTATCATAAATTTTTAAATCTCTAGTTTTTATATCTAAAACTTTTGTAGAACCTTCATATATTTGAACTCCTCCATTTACAGTAACTTCCGATTCTAAAACATCCATATATTCATCAGTTTGTAAATGTAAAGATTTCATATAAAGATTAGAAAATTCTAATTTGTAATCGTTGTTAATGTTATCTTGCGCAATAGCTAAAAATCTACCATCTATACCAATCTCATATTCATTTTGTAAATATTTGTATGTAACTTTAATGTAAGGAAATTCATAATCATAAGGAATATTTAGGATATCATTGTTAACATCTGCTTCAACATTATCTAATCTCATCTCAAAAGTTGATAGCGGATAATAGTTATTTGCATTACTATCATATACAAGTTTTGCATATATGTTTCCATTTAATTTAACATATCCATCGTCACAGTTGTTTGCTACTATATTTGCCTCTGTAGTATTGTTTTGGTAGCAAGCATCCTCTATTCCTGTTTGACAATCTGGATTTGTATAAGAGATGTTAACAGTAACAGTTCCTCCATTTTCACAATCATAGGTTTCAGTATTTGATGCTTGAGTTCTTATTTTACCTTTAATGTTTGTTTTAAGTTTACTTAAAACAAAATTTACTATGATGCCTTCTGATGGGTCTTTTGAAGATAAAGCAGTTAAATTTGAGTTTAAATTATCTTGAATATATTCTGCACCCCCAACTGCCTGATTAAAACTGCTCATTGAACTTTCTAGAGCAGAAACAACTGAAATTGCTCTTTCCACATCTTCTGTAGAAGCAGTAGATACTGAAATTTCTTCCTGTGTAGACTCTGAAGATGAGCTATCACTACCACCTCCTCCTCCGCAAGAATAAACAAAAAATGAAGATAAAATAACCCCTAAGAATAATTTTGACTTTTTCATTTTTTTACCTCCCTAATAG
>JALTWL010000067.1 GCA_027047045.1 Micavibrio sp. | reverse complement strand
ATTTTTCAAGAGCTTTTTGTGCTGGCTCAGATAAAGGAGCCATACGTTCACGACCACCTTTTGTGCTAACCATAATAAATCTTGCACCTTCACCGACAGCTGATAACTCAAGACCAACAAGCTCAGATACACGAAGACCTGTTGCATATAATATTTCAAGTAAGGCAACTAGGCGAATATTTTCTGGTGTACCTCTGCCTGCTGCAGTCTTAATTAAGATACCAACTTCTTCTTCCGTAAGAACTCTTGGTAAAGCTCTTGTTTGTTTTGGAGTTTCTAAACCAGTTGTTGGATCATCTTCTCTTTTTCCTTCAGTAATCATAAAACCATAATACTGACGAAGCGCAGAAATACGGCGCGCAATTGTGCGTGCTGCAGTTTTGCCACCTGTTATATGTTTACTCTTACTTTTTGCATTATGACGCTCACCTAAATCAGCTAAATATTCTTTTAGCTCATCAGTTGTGGCAGTTTCAATATTACCACCATTGCTACGTAAGAATACACAAACATCAGCTAAATCACGCTCATACGCTTGTTTAGTATTCATAGCAGCACCACGCTCTGTTACTAACATTTCTAAAAAAGCCTCTACACTTGTAGGTAGTTCTGGCTTTGGTTGACGAGGACGACCTGGACGTGCCATTTTCACTCTCCTTTTTCTAATTTTAACGTTACGTAATACATCTAAACCAATTTGATGTATTTCTCAGCAAAAACTTCTATGACATAAAGCCGTATTTGAACATAAAATGCAAGAATAAATATGAAAATTTTTTAATTCTTTATTTTTCAGTAAGTTATAAAATATTTTCAATATAACTCTTACATTTTAATTTTACATCTACGGCAAAACCAGATTTTATATTCCATAAAAATGATTCGTACCAAACTATTTAAAGTTAAATGGTAGCTTAACCATCTTTTCCAACCAGAGCAGAATTATCTAAGATAATTTCAATTTGCTTGGTTGGCGGTGGCATATCCAACATGGCTATTGCCATAAATCCAGCCACAGCCCCAACTACGAGTAAAAAGACAAGACTAATAAAAAAACGCATACTAAAATACCTTTCTCTAAAAATACTAGAAAATAAAATTTCTAGCTATTTATCTTATTTACCATAGCTAAAGACCCAATATCCGTAGCCTTTGCCAAGAACTAGGAGCCTGTGTTTATCGCACTTTTATTAGTTATTTGTGTGAAAACATAGTCTCCTATACTTCTACTGTATATATATATCGCATATTCCATAAAACAAGTCAATGTTTTTTTTCATAAAACATTAAGTTTTTTTTAATATTTTTAAAATTCTTTAAAATCAAGGCCTTAGAAAAAATATTTTTTCTTTGTATTATTATATATAAAGAGATTAGAATATATATTCGGAGGTTTTTAAATAAATATGGTTGGTTTAGACAAAAATATTGCTTTAGTTGGCTTAATGGGAGCCGGCAAAACCAGAGTTGGGCGAGAGGTTGCTAAAATTTTTGATATTCCTTTTATTGATGCAGATAGAGAAATAGAATTTTCTGCGGGCTGTTCTGTACAAGAAATTTTTGAGTTATATGGTGAAAAAGCATTTAGAGATGGAGAACGTAAAGTAATTGCAAGACTTTTGCAGGAAGCTCCAGTTGTTATCGCAACTGGTGGGGGGGCATTTATAAATGAACAAACAAGAAAAAAAATAAAAGAAACGGCAATTTCTGTTTGGTTAAGAGCAGATATAGAGCTACTTTTAGAGAGAACAAAGCATACCAATCACAGGCCGTTACTACAAAATACAGATGTAAGAAAAGTATTGAGTGATTTAATAGAAAAGCGCTATCCAATATATGCAAAAGCTGATGTAATTGTTGATTGTGATACAGAAATTACGCCGCGAGCAATGGGGTATCGTGTTAGAGATGCTATTTGGGAATATCTTAATGCATAAGTGTAATCTTATTTTAAAAACGGCAACTGTGAACTACCCAATTTATATTGATAGTAATATTATGGAAGATGTTGGGGAGCTTTATACTCCCGCATTTGTTGGGCAAAAGGCGGTTGTCATAACCGATAGTAATGTTAGTAAATATTATTTAAAAACTGTTGAGAGCTCACTTAATCAGGGGGGATGGAGGATTATATTTAGCCATGCTGTTCTTGCGGGTGAGGCAAGTAAATCATTTGAGCAATTTGAAAAATTATCCGAAGAAATACTAAAAGTAAATATAGATAGAGATACAACAATTTTTGCGCTTGGTGGTGGAGTGGTTGGAGATTTGGTTGGTTTTTTAAGTTCAGTTCTATTAAGAGGGATTGATTTTGTTCAAATACCAACAAGTCTGTTGGCGCAAATTGATAGTTCTGTTGGTGGTAAAACGGCTATTAACTCTAAGGCTGGAAAGAATTTAATTGGCAGTTTTTACCAACCAAAAGCAGTTATTATAGATGTAAATAGCTTAAAGACACTGCCTAAAAGAGAAGTGAGGGCAGGATATGCAGAAATTTTAAAATATGGCTTAATTAAAGATTCTAATTTTTTTATGTGGTTACAAAAAAATGCGACAAAATTATTAAATTTAGATGTTGATATTCTTAAATATGCAATCAATAAAAGTTGCGCTATTAAGGCGGATATCGTCAAAGAAGATGAAAAAGAAACAAAAAATTTGCGAGCTTTACTAAATTTTGGGCATAGTTTTGGTCATGCTTTAGAATATTGTGCAGGTTTTGATGATGAAAAAATAAAACATGGAGAGGCAGTTGCCATTGGTATGATAATGGCAAGTAAATTATCATATATTTTAAATATGTGCAGTTGTGATATTTCCAATATAGTGCAAAAACATTTACAATCGTTGGATATTCCTATAAAACCGTCATTTCGCATAACTGCTGATGAAATGATAAAGGCAATGTATTTTGATAAAAAAAATAAATTTGATAAAATTACCTATATTTTGTTAAAAGATATAGGCAGCGCAGTTGTAAAAACAGATATAGATGATAGGATAGTAATGTCTTTATTAACGGAGATAATTAAAACATGGGATTAGAAAATATTCCACTTGAAATTTGGGTATATTCAGGGGCAATTTTGGTACTATTGGGGTTTTCAGGATTTTTTTCTGGCTCTGAAACTGCACTGACAGCGGCATCAAAGGCGCGTATTCATTCTCTTGCGCGTAAAGGTAATAAACGCGCGGTTATAGTTAAACAGTTACAAGAACAAAAAGAACGTATGATAGGGGCGTTATTGCTTGGAAATAACTTAGTTAATATTTTAGCCTCTGTTTTGATGACTTCTGTGATGATGGCGCTTTTTGGTAAAACTGGAATGGTTTATGCAACATTTGTAATGACGGCTTTGGTTTTGATTTTTGCAGAGGTGTTGCCTAAAACTTATGCTCTTAATTATTCTGATAAATTTGCTTTGACTGTATCTCCTATAATTAAGATATTAGTATTTATCTTAGCGCCTATTACTGATGCGGTTGCTCAAATAGTCAAAGCAACGCTTGGAATATTTGGAGTAAAATTAGGTGTTACTGACAGTGATGAAAATAATGATGAGTTAAGAGGGGCAATAGACCTGCACGCCAATAGAAAAAATCAAAATAGTTGTCCCAATGAAACTATGGCTGAAAGTGCGATGTTAAGTTCTATCTTGGATTTAGCAGACGTAGAGGTCGCAGAAATTATGGTACATAGAAAAAATATAATGATGATAAATGCCGACCAAGACACAGATAGCTTAATAGATGAAGTTCTAAGTAGCCCTTATACAAGACTGCCCGTTTGGCATGACAAACCAGACAATGTAATTGGTATATTGCATACAAAAATGCTACTGAGAGAATTAAAAAGATGTGGAAGTAATACTGATGAATTTAATCTAAAAGCATGTATGTTTGACCCATGGTTTATACCAGAATCTACGACTTTATTTGACCAATTGCAGGAATTTAGAAAAAGGGGCGAGCATTTTGCCTTGATGGTTGATGAATACGGCTCTTTGATGGGCGTGGTTACGTTAGAAGATATTTTAGAAGAAATTGTCGGTGAAATCACTGATGAATATGATATAGATGCAACCGCAATGCGTCCACAGCCAGATGGCAGCTATTTAATTGAGGGTAAAGTTACTATTCGTGATTTAAATCGGCAGTTTGATTGGAACTTGCCAGATGATAATTATTCAACTCTTGCCGGTTTAATACTTTTTGAAAGTCAATCTATTCCTAAAATTGGACAACAATTTATATTTTACGATTTTAGATTTGAAGTACTTCGCAGACAAAGAAACCAAATAACATTGGTAAGGGTAATACCGTCTATGATAAATGATAAAGATAGTAAACAGTAAGTTGCTATCAAATATTTAGGTATATAATATATGGCAGAAGAAGACAATACAGACGACAGCCAAAAGACAGAAGCCCCATCGCCTAAAAAATTAGCTGATGCTAGAAAACGTGGGCAAGTAATTATGAGCCGTGAGATAAATAACTGGGTTATGTTATTTATAGGTGTAATGATAATTACAATGTTGTTACCAAATATTTTTTCTTCTATGACCGATATATTGAAATTATTTTTATCTTCGGCACATTCAATGCCAACAGATGCTTATGGGATAAAGATATTAGCAGAACAGCTTTTTTCAGAAATTGGGCTACTTTTCTTTTTGCCAGTTTTACTATTATTTATTGGGGCGATAGTTGGACCATTTGTGCAAATAGGTCCTTTGTTATCGCCAGAGGCGATGAAACCTAGTTTAAGTAAAATATCTCTTATCAAGGGGGTGGGAAGGCTATTTTCAGCACGTTCTTTAATGGAATTTTTAAAAGGGATTTTAAAATTGCTATTGGTTGGAGGTATAGCTTTTATTGTACTCTATCCTTTTTATCCCAATGCGGAGCATTTTATATTTTTAGAATTTTCCCAACTATTAGGAGAGTTGCATTTTTTATTGATACGTATGTTTATGGCGGTGCTGGCTGTTTTGGTAATTATTGCAGTTATTGATTATATTTTTCAATATCGTGATTTTATGGATAAAATGCGTATGAGCAAGCAAGAGCTAAAAGAAGAATATAAACAAACCGAAGGTGACCCACAAATAAAAGCAAGACTAAGAGAGCTTAGAGAAACCAAAGCACGTCAAAGAATGATGGCGGCTGTGCCTGAGGCTGATGTTGTAATTACTAATCCAAATCATTATGCAATAGCACTTAAATATGATGCTAATAATATGAACGCACCTGTAATGTTGGCAAAAGGTGTGGATATTATTGCCAAAAGAATCAAAGAAATTGCCAAAGAAAACAATGTTCCAATAGTTGAAAATCCTCCGCTTGCCAGAGGTCTTTATGCAGCAATGGAAATAGGTGAAATGATACCTGCTGAGCATTATAAAGCGGTGGCAGAAGTTATATCTTATGTATTTAAATTAAAAAATAAATAGCTATTTTTAAATTCTTAAGATTGTTGGTTTAAGCGACTACCCCCGCATTCAGAACTATGTAAAATTATATTTGGGGTAAATCTAGTATCAAGGTGCTTTAAGTATTATAAATATCTTTGAAATTAGTTATAAATAATAAGGGTAAGCTTAAAAAAAATAGCTATATTATTATTCAAAAAATAACATTCTTAAAAAACCAGGTGCAAGAGCAGCTAGGGGATTAACAGTAATTTCTGCGGCTGTTTTGGGACCTTTAATATAATAAGTCGCAGCAAAAACAGCATCACTGCCACCGGTTAAAATATCACCAATTATAGGTATTTCTCCAATTGCCTTGTTAAGCCCAGAAATTGGGACAATCGTACCGTTGATATTTAAAATATCTTGTGTTTTGTCTATAGTTCCTTCAAAAGTAAGCCCAAGGGAAGAACCAGAAGTTTTTCCATCTTTTATTGTAATTATCTCTGAGATTACTGTTTCGGTATTTTTAAAAAAGGATTTTGTAAATTTAAAATTAGCCTTCATCTTACTAAATGATATTCCTTCACCAGAAAGTAAATTTTGCAGACCTGTAGGGGACAAAGAGTTAAGAAGCCTTGCTAATATTGGTAGATTGACAACAGTAAAATCAGTAATTACCGCACGACCCGCAATATCATATTTTTTACCATTTTTTATAGGTGCGCCCTTTATTGTTAAATTACCGCCGACAATATTGCTGCTGATACCCAAAGCTTTTAAAGCCGCTCCAGCATCGTTTGCCTCAAAAACTAAGTTATGATGACCTGTATCTGTTGGCTGGTAGCGATAATATATTTCTCCCTTACCAGTGATGCCGTCTATTTCTAGCCTATCGATATTGCCCCATTCGTCTTTTTTTATAAAAAATTTAGCCTCATGAATACCGCTATTATTAAATAAAGATAAATATCCTGTATCTATTAAAACCTCCCAAATATATTTTTCTTTTGCTTTGTTTGAATTATTTATATTTTTTTCTAGTTCTTTTTGATATTTCAATATTGGAGATATATCAATATATGGACCCTTTAATTCTATTTGTATTTTATTGGTATGGGCGGTCTTTAAAATTGCCGCTAGCTGCGTGTCTTCAAAGGTAAGATTTTTTATATCTGCATATTTTACAGTTGTTTTTTTATCTTGAC
>JALTWL010000066.1 GCA_027047045.1 Micavibrio sp. | reverse complement strand
TTTAAGAAAAAATTGAAAACGGAACTAAGGTTTGAGCTAAGAACATACAATCCTCCAAAAGATGAAGTAAATTCTTTACTAAGCTTTTACTATACTTTTCACTACTGCTTAGCTATACCTATAATCCTTACTTTAGGATATGACCCATATATATCTTTTTTACATGTGAAAAGAGGAAGACATGCTTCCTTTGCGTCTGACATAATGGAGCCTCTAAGACCCATTCTAACAAAGCAAATTCTTAATGCTATAAATAAAAAGATTTTCTCATCTAAAGACTTTAATAGTGATGGAAAAGGAGTTTACTTAAAAAAGGAAGCCTTCAATAAACTTTTAAATTTGGTTGAAAGCCATAAAGATAAAAACTTGAAAAAGTTAAAGGAAATATTAAATAAATTTTTAGAGGCTGTATAATGCGATTTGTGCTTTGCTATGATATTAAGGAGGAGAAAAGGAGGGGTAAAGTAAGAAAAATCTCAAAATCACTCGGACAACACCATCAACTAAGTGTATTTCTAATAAATGCCAATAGTCTTTCAGAAATCTTACAGAATATAGATAAACTAATTGAAGAAGAATATGATAGATTGTTAATCGCAGAAGTTCATGGAAATATACTTTACCTGGGAAGACCTTATGAAGAAATAAACTGGACTATATAAAAGGAGAGATAGTAATGAAACTATGTTTTATAACCTCTAAAAGGAAACGCAAAAATATAGATTTAAATAATTACGATTTGGTATATTCATTTATAAATCTGAATGAAATTCCTAAAAAAGCCTTAGTTGTTGAAAACTTAAAGGGAAATTTAAAATTCTACAATATAAAAAATGGAAGAAAAAAAGTATCAGATGAGGTGGAATACGCACTAAAGTTTTGGTTGGAAGAAGGTTACTTAATATTAGAACGCATGTCTGAAGCCAAAAAGTATAAATATTCTTATACTGTTCCAATACCAATGTCAATAATAGGAAGATTTATTTATAAAAATGATATTTATAAATTTTATTCATCATTTTTATTTGCTTACTTTTTCGGTAAATATAAGTTTAGACATAATGTATTTCAAAATGTAAACCTGAAGGTTTCTTTTGTCGGTTATGACTTTTCCCTAAGCTTATGGGAAATAATTTCTTCAAGGCTAATCATCTATGTTATGTTTTTTGACTACATTAATGAGTTTGTGTATCAACCTAAAATTACAAATAAATTGTTAATTAACAACATATTAAG
>JALTWL010000065.1 GCA_027047045.1 Micavibrio sp. | reverse complement strand
ATGTTGTTCTAATTAATGGCTCTTATGGACTTGGTGAAATGGTAGTGCAAGGGGCAGTAACCCCTGATGAGTTTTTAGTATTTAAACCTACATTTAAGCAAGGATATTCTGCAATTATTGAGAAAAAGCTTGGAATGAAAACTCAAAAAATGGTTTATGGAACTTCCGATGAAGAAAGAGTAAAAATAGTTTCTGTTCCAAGAGATGAACAGAAAAAATTCTGTTTAACAGATGATGAAATATTACAGCTTGCAGACTGGGTAATTAAGATTGAAGATTATTATTCAAATAAATATAACAAATGGACACCTATGGATGTTGAGTGGGCAAAAGATGGAGAATTAAATGAATTGTTTATAGTTCAAGCAAGACCAGAAACTATACATTCAAGAAAAGACCACTCAAAAATTACAGTTTATAAAATTACTGAGCCTATAGAAGAAAGACAGCAAAAAATACTAACATCAGGAATTGCAGTTGGAGATAAAGTTGCCTTTGGTAAAGTAAAGTTAATGCATTCTTTAGAGGATGCTAAAGAATTTAAAGAGGGTGATATTTTAGTTACAGATATGACAGACCCTGATTGGGAACCAATAATGAAAAAAGCGGGGGCAATTGTAACTAATAGAGGAGGTAGAACCTGTCACGCAGCTATAGTTGCAAGGGAGCTTGGTGTTCCTGCAGTGGTTGGAACTGGAAATGCTACAGATGTTTTAAAAGATGGTACGGAAGTTACAGTTTCTTGTGCTGAAGGAGAAGTTGGTTATGTCTATAATGGAAAAGTTGCTTATGAAGTTGAAGAAATAGATATTTCAACACTTCCAAAAACAAAAACACCTATTTTAATGAATATTGCTACACCAGAAGGAGCTTTTGACTATTCATTTTTACCAAACGAAGGTGTAGGACTTGCTAGAGAAGAATTTATTATTAATAACTATATAGGAATACACCCTCTTGCACTAATTAAATTTGATGAAATAAAAGAAAAAGACCCTGAACTAGCAGAAATTATAGAAGAAAAGACTTTTGGATATGATAATAAAGAAGAATATTATGTAAAAAAACTATCTTATGGTATTGCAAGAATAGCAGCAGCATTTTATCCGAAACCTGTTATTGTTAGATTTTCAGATTTTAAATCTAATGAATATGCAAATCTAATTGGAGGGCCTCTTTTTGAACCAAAAGAAGAAAACCCAATGATTGGTTGGAGAGGGGCTTCTAGATATTATG
>JALTWL010000064.1 GCA_027047045.1 Micavibrio sp. | reverse complement strand
ATATATTTGTATATTATTAATTTGAATAACTATAAACATTTTTAAAATTTTATTTTAACTCAATTCAATGTTTCTCACCTGTTTTTTTAAAATGAAACCAAAAATTCCCAAAGTTAAAGACATGTACCTCAAGTCAAATTTCAGAAAAATGGGGGGATAAGAATGAATGAAGAAATGCATTATTTTAATGATACACTGAATGCATTTTATTTATGGTTATATTGGCATCAGACATATGGTTAAGGACTACATAAATTGTGAGATAGTAAACCCATTACCATCACTTTGTGGGCAACTCTTTGCAATCCTTTATATGCACCATCCCATAGACAAGATAATACATACCACAGACTTTGATATCCCAGTCATGCGGCACAAGTTGGAATGAAATATATATGGCTTGCTGTGAAAAATACTAAAAAAATATCATCTTTTTTTATAAATATTCTTTGAAATCTAGCTGTAAACAACTCTTAACAGGCAATGTGTTTACCAATATCAATTACAATTTTTCTTACAACATGCTACATGACAACTAAAATATGATGGACTTCATCTAAAGGGGTAAAACAAATTCAAAAGACATGTATGCCATTTTTCAAACTAGCCTGTACAGATTGCATTTTGTCATATGAAATTGCATTTTCACAAGATTGCATTGTCACAAGATTACATAAAGTTGGCATTGTGTTTATGTGTATTAAAATGTGCTGACCAGTGTTGTCTTACTACTAAAAATAACTAACATGTATAATCGTAATGTTAACTCTTGTATTTCCTGTTTTCAGAAAAGGATTTACGACTTCCATGTTTAAACTACAATAACCAGGTAAGGTAGGTTTGTAAATAGCTGGGCAAAAGAAAGGGGAAAAAAACTAACTGTTCATCACATTCGCTTTCTCTTATGACAAGTTATTCAGCCATTTTCTTTCTCTATCTTTGAGTGAATTTAGAAGTTTATCCAGGATTAGGTCCATATCTCTGTGGATGATTGAACTTAAGAGGAAAATTATTGCATCATACAGAGCTACCATAATAGTATTGCTTTATGTGTAAATCATGTGGTTAGGTCATTCATTTTGAGGTGTGTAGGTTCTGGGTTCATATCCCTGTACCTGGCCCAACCCAGCTCAGGAGGAGCATGTGTTGAAATGTTTCTCAGTCTCTTTAAATAATTATACTTGAAGTATGTCTTGAAATCATTATGCATGAAATATGTCTTGAAATAATTCTCACTGAAATATGT
>JALTWL010000063.1 GCA_027047045.1 Micavibrio sp. | reverse complement strand
AAAAGAATATTACAAAATACCAAGGTATAAATTTATCATATTTACCAATAGTATTTTTATTTTCACAATTAGCCATATTATTTTTTTCCACTTACAAAAATAGTCTCATATGATGAGCTATAATTAGTTTTATTATCAGTTATCTTAAAATATATTACTTTTCTACGTTCCTTTTGTCTATTAGCAGATACAAAGATTTTTATATTTTTTACACTATCTGGACTAACGGGAATATTATCAAGAGTTAATTTTTCATATCCTTGAAATTTTACATTTTTTACATCTATTCCATTTATATCTAAGCTAAAATTTTTAATTTCATGGCTTTTATTGGAGATTTTTATATTATACCCGTTTCTAATAGAGCCATCAGAAGTCATAACAAAAAGGGGATTTCTATCATGAATAACATGTATTGCTGACATAGCCCTATTAGAGAGTGAAAATCCAACAAGTGTAAAGATAATTAAAAATACCCCACTATACCAAAATATTCTAGGGCGAAGTAAAAGTTTTTTAAGACCGTCAGTTGTACCAGCTGTTATATGTTTATAACTATCATATCTAATTAGTTTTTTGGGAAGACCAACCTTTTCCATTATATTATCACATGCATCAATGCAAAGACCACAAGCAATACATTCCATTTGCAGACCGTCCCGAATATCAATTCCCATAGGACAAACATTCACGCATTGTTTACAGTCAACGCAATCACCAAGCCCTTTCCATGATGCACCCTTTTTATGTTTTCCTCTTGGCTCTCCACGTTGCTCATCATAGCCAATTATTAAAGTATTCTCATCAAACATGGCAGATTGAAAACGAGCATAAGGACACATATATATACAAACCTGCTCTCGTGCAAAACCAGCCATTATATAGGTAGAAATAGTAAGAGCAATTATCCATCCCAAAACATTTGCAGATATTTCACCATGCATTAAATTGTTAATTAGGGTAGGGGCATCATTAAAATAAAGAACCCAAGCTCCACCAGTAAAAAGACCAATTACAAGCCAAAGAAAATGAGTTAGAGATTTTTTCCAGATTTTTCTGAGGGATAATTTTGATTTATCAAGTTTCATTCGGGTGTTTCTATCGCCTTGAACAATTCTTTCAACCCATACAAATAAATCAGTCCAAACAGTTTGTGGACAAGCATAACCACACCAAACACGTCCAAATAGTGAAGTTACAGCAAACAGCAATAGGGCTGCAAAAACAAGTATCCCAACAAGGTAATATACTTCTTGTGGCCATATTTCTATAAAGAAAAAATAAGCTCTACGATTAGGCAAATCTATTAAGACTGCTTGGTCGGGAATATTACCCGCTCTTTCCCATCTTAAAAAAGGGACAAGATAATATATACCAAGCAACAAGGACATAACATACCACTTCAGACGTCTAAATTTACCTTTTACACGTTGTGGATAAATCTTATCTTGCTTTTCAAAATAAACTATACGCTCTACATTGGGCTTATTATCATTAGTTTCTTTTGTCATGCCCTAAACAATATTTTTAGTTATTCTAAAATGTAAACAATAGTCTTACTGTCCACCACCAAGGGAGTGAATATAAAGTGTAAGCTGTCTAATAGTATCATCACTTAAACGGTCAACCCAAGCAGGCATAACACCCCTTCTAGAGTTTGTAACAGTTTCAGTAATACTATCTTTGTCACCACCATATAGCCAAATTGCATCGCTTAAGTTAGGTGCACCAAGCTCATACATACCCTTACCATTTTCACCATGACAGCTACTACAATTTTCTGCAAATATCTGTGCTCCTTCAGGGCTAGCCTCTGCATTACCTGACATAGACATTACATACTGTACAACTTTTTCTATTTCACTACTATCAAGTAATTCATCACGACCAAATGCAGGCATATCACTGAATCTAGTATCGTCATGTTCTGACCTAATGCCATATTTAATGGTTGTATAAATATCATCTAAACTACCACCCCAAATCCAATCATCATCATTAAGGTTAGGGTATTTACCAGCAACGCCTGCAGCCCCAGTTCCATGACATGCAGCACAGTAATCTTTAAATACAGCCTTACCGCCAGCAATGGCAAAAGCATATAATTCCGAATCTGCTTTAATATCTTCAAAAGATGCAGTCTTAAATTCATCTAGATATTTAGATTTTCTGGCCATTATATCAGCTTGTTGTTCTTTTAACTGTTTATATTGTGACCAATTAAGAGAGCCTTTTGTATGGTCGGTTAGTGTTGGCCAAGTTGGATATAAAAACCAATAACCAACTGAAAATATAACTGTTAGTAACCAAAGAACCAACCACCAACGAGGTGCAGGAGTATTAAGTTCTTTTATACCGTCCCACTCATGACCAGTGGTCTCAACACCACTGATTTTATCAATTTCTTTTTTATGTTCATCTTTATTATTCTTCGCCATCTTCTTTCTCCTTTAGCGGAATTAGGCCATACTTCTCCAGTTTTTCTTTTTTGCTAGGGTGGTATGTAAGATAAACTATTCCTGCAAAAGCTAAGAAAAACAGTACAACCATAACAGTCGGTATTATAGTATCTACTTGTGACATAAAAACTGACATTTATCTAACCTCTTCATATTTACTAAAGTCAACCATAGTACCTAGCACCTGTAAATATGCAATTAAAGCATCCATTTCAGATGTGAGCTTAGGATTGCCATCAAAATCACGAATATTGACATTATCACCATAGCGTGCAACAAGCCCATCACTATCAGCATCTGGATTTGCCTGTGCTAGGGCATCATCATAAGCATTTGTAATCATATCTTCTGTATATGGAACACCAATTATTTTTTGAACTCTTAGATTTTTATCCATATCTTGTATCTTAGCTGCCCGCTTAGATAAAAAACTGTAAGTTGGCATGATAGATTCTGGCACAACAGAGCGAGGATTTATTAAATGCTCAACATGCCAAGCATCAGAATATTTACCTCCAACTCTTGCCAAATCAGGTCCTGTTCTTTTTGAACCCCATTGGAAAGGGTGGTCATACATACTCTCAGCAGCAAGAGAATAATGACCATATCTTTCAATTTCATCACGCAGAGGACGGATTTGTTGAGAATGACATGTATAACAGCCTTCTCGTATATATATGTCACGCCCTGCGAGTTCCAGCGGTGTATATGGTCTTATACCTTCCACTTTTTCTATTGTAGTTTCTACACGAAATAACGGTACTATTTCAACCAGTCCGCCGATTGCAACAACAATTATAATAGCAACCAAGAGAACAAATGAATTACGCTCTAATTTATCGTGGTTGTTTAGCATGATACAGCCCCTTTCAATTTAGCAGCTTCACTAGCATCACTATTGATTGTACGGTAAAAATTATATGCCATTATTAATGCTCCTGATAGGAACAATAGTCCACCTATGGCACGTATTAGATAATAAGGTTTCATAGCAAGCACACTCTCACCAAAAGAATAAGTTAAAAAACCCATCTCATCATAAGAACGCCACATTAGCCCCTGCATAATACCTGCAATCCACATAGCAGTTATATAAAGAACTATTCCAACTGTGGCAATCCAAAGATGTGCATTTACTAATTTTATAGAATAAAGTGGCTTATTCCACAATTTTGGTACCATATAGTAAAGAGCACCAAAGGTAATGAAAGCATTCCACCCAAGTGCACCAGAATGCACATGTCCAATAGTCCAATCTGTATAGTGGCTAAGAGCATTTACAGTTTTAATAGACATTACAGGACCTTCAAATGTGCTCATACCATAAAAGGCAAGAGAAATAATCATAAAGCGTAAAACTGGGTCTTCACGTAACTTATGCCAAGCACCAGAAAGTGTCATAATACCGTTAATCATACCACCCCAAGAAGGCATCCAAAGCATAATAGAAAATGTCATGCCTAAAGTTTGAGCCCAAGAAGGTAAAGAGGTATAATGTAAATGGTGAGGTCCTGCCCAGATATAAATGAATATCAATGACCAGAAATGTAAAACAGACAGACGGTAAGAGTAAATAGGACGATTAGCTTGCTTTGGTACAAAATAATACATCATTCCCAAAAATCCTGCAGTTAGGAAAAAGCCAACTGCGTTATGACCGTACCACCATTGTATTAAAGCACCTTGTACACCAGACCAAAGAGGATAGCTTTTTGTATCAGTCAAAGAAAGTGGGATATCAACATTATTACCTAAATGTAAAATAGCAACTGTTACAATAAATGCTAAAATAAACCAGTTAGCGACATATATGTGTTTTTCACGGCGATTCTTAAGTGTCATCATATACACAAGCAAGTAAGCCACCCAAACAATAGTTAGCCAAAGGTCAGCGTACCATTCAGGTTCTGCATATTCTTTACCTTGAGTAACGCCAAATAGATAGCCAAGCCCAGCCACTAGAATAAATAACTGATAACCCCAGAATATGAATTTAACTATTCCATCACCCCAAAGACGAACATTGCATGTTCTTTGTACTATAAAGAAACTTGCTGCAAAAAGAGCGTTACCTCCAAAAGCAAAAATAACCGCTGATGTATGCAACGGCCTTAACCGCCCAAAATTCAAATACGGCTCTAAATTTAGGTAAGGAAATACCATCTGAAAGGCTAAAATAACCCCAACTGTAAATCCCGCTATTCCCCAAAATATGGTGGCTATTGTGAATAATTTAATTATATCGTCATTGTAGTTTATTTTTGTGTTTGACATATCTAACAACTCTTTTTTTTTGTAGTTACAACAATATGTTACTTAGGTTAAAAATATAGAATACGACTCGAATACTACACTTTTGTGGAAATGCTATAGCAATAAAAAACAAACTTCAAGCAATAAAATTACAAAAAAATATTTTATATCTACATATAACTATAATTACTTTAAGTGGCTTTTTTTATTTGTGAATAAAGTAACTTTATGTTATCTGCATATTGTCAATATATAGAAATTAAAGGATATTTAATGGAAGTAAGGGATATAATTACAAAATATAACTTTCCGGTACCTAGATACACTAGCTATCCAACGGCACCTAATTTTAAGGTTGCTAGTAGTGATGTTATTTATACTGATTTTCTTAGAGAAGATAAATTTTTATCTCCTATATCTCTTTATATACACATACCTTTTTGTCCTGAGATGTGTTGGTATTGTGGTTGCAATACTCAAATAACTAAGCGTGAGGATTTAATAGAAAAATATATCTATGCGCTTTGCCAAGAAATGGATTTGTTATCAAATAGATTAGGAAGAAAACTAACAGTTAATCATATCCATTTTGGTGGAGGTACACCTAACAGTATCTCTGTGAATGAATTTGATAAAGTAATGCAAAAGATACATAGTATATTTAATATTTTACCAGATGCAGAAATTGCAGCTGAACTTGACCCAAGAACTTTAAGTGATGAAATGATTGATTGTTTGGCACGACAGGGAATAAATAGGGTAAGTTTGGGAGTGCAAGATTTCGACTTAGAAGTGCAAAAAGCAATACACAGAGTGCAACCTTATGAATTAGTAGCAGAAAAATTAGATAAAATAAGAAATGCGGGAATTGAGGCTGTTAATTTTGATTTAATTTATGGGCTACCCTGTCAAAATTTGATTAAAATGCACGATACCATTCAAAAAGTTGAAAAGCTACAACCAAACAGATTATCAGTTTTTGCTTACGCGCATGTTCCATGGATGAAAAGCCATCAAAAAATGATTGCTAAAAATCCTGTGCCTTCACCAGCTAGTAGATTAGAGCTAATGTTATTTATAAATTCTGAGCTTAAAAATATAGGCTATCAAATGATAGGCATAGACCATTTTGCCAAGCCAGATGACAAAATGGCAATTGCCTATAAGGAAAAAAAATTACATAGAAATTTTCAAGGATATACAACAGATACAGCGCAAAATTTAATTGGGCTTGGTGCATCTTCTATTAGTAAATTAGACAGTGGATATTTTCAAAATGAAACAAAAATATCTGCTTATCAAGATTTTATAAAAGATGTGAGGTTACCGATTAAAAAAGAGCTTATTTTAACAGAAGAAGACAAAAGACGGGCAAGAATAATAGAGCAAATAATGTGTTATTTTGAGGCTGATATTCCAGATGATATATTTTTGTCTATAAAAGACAAATTAACTCCTCTTAAAGAAGATGGAATAATTATCTTAGAGGATAGGCGTGTATCATTGCAAGATTTAAAATATAGCCCCGTATTTGCCCGTATATTAGCATCTTATTTTGATAAATATTTTAAAATTGCAGAGAATAGGCATGCAAAAGCAGTATAATTTTCTAACAAAATTAATAAAACTGCCAGCAAGAACAGATGTTTTTTGTATTGCTTGTTTGTGGTTGATTATAGTTGTGTCTTTAGGAACAATTGCCCAAAAAGAAATTGGGCTTTATATGGCAAATAAAAAATATTTCTCATCAATTTTTTGGTGGTTATTTGGTATTTTTCCAGTGCCAAGTGCAGGACTTACCATTGCTTTTATTTTTTGGGGACTGCTTATTAAAACGCTTAGCGAAAAATGGCATAAGTACAATATTGGTACTCTAATTGTGCATATAGGTGTTTTATTGCTTATTTTAGGGGGATTTATCACTGCTAAATATAGCAGAGAAGGCAATATGGTACTTGCAGAGGGGGGTAAGAGTAATTACGTGGCAAG
>JALTWL010000062.1 GCA_027047045.1 Micavibrio sp. | reverse complement strand
GTCCAACATGTGGGCAAAAAACTAAAGTTTGGACTAGGGTAATGGGTTATTTCCGTCCAGTTGAGAGCTTTAATACTGGTAAAAAGGGAGAACATAAAGAACGCAAACATTTTACTGAAGAACAAGCCTTTTCACCTGAAATGTTGTAAATATTTATAGGTAGAATAATATGCAGCCTGTATATGAGCTAACTCCTTTTACTATGTTAGATTATCCAAATCATACCGCTTGTATTATTTGGTTTGCAGGCTGTAATTTTCGCTGCCCTTATTGCCACAATCCAGAAATGATAACAGCAAAAGGCACTATTCCAATGGATAGTATTTTACAGTTCTTAGAAAAGCGTAAAAATAGGCTAGATGCGGTTGTTATGTCTGGTGGGGAGGCAAGCTCGTACCCAGATATAATAAAATTTACCCAAATAGTAAAAGATATGGGTTTTAAGGTCAAGCTTGATACTAATGGCTCACGTCCTGAAGTAATTAAAAAATTAGTAGAAAATAACTTGCTAGATTACATAGCGCTAGATTATAAAGCTACGTCAAATAATTTTCAAAAAATATGTGGATTTAAAAGAGAATATCTATTCAAAGAAAGCTTAAAATATATATCTTCTTTAAAAAATAATAATATAACGGTTGAAATTAGAACAACTGTTCATACTGATTTGTTGAGCTTGGAAGACGTAAAATCTATGATAAAAAAATTAAATGAATATAATTATTTAGGCACATATTATGTACAAAATTATCAAGATGATAGCTGCATTACAGAAATGCCAGAGCAAAAAACACTATTAGATATAAATGAGCTATCTAAGTTAAACAGTAGCGTTGATTTTCAAATAGAATTTAGGAATTTTTGAAAGTTTTTGGTAGTTGTAATTTTTGTTTTTTCTGTCTTGCATGGTCGCTGAGTTTACGTAATTTATCTTTTAAATTATCTGGATAATGTGACAGTTCCGTAATCGCATCAACTGTATATGTAATATCATTCAAACTTGCCATAGATGATGTTGATTTTATTGCTTTTTTTATTTTTTTAATGGCAATATTCCATCTTTTTTTACTAGCATCATTATAAGCGCCTTTAAGGTCATCTGCAATTTGGAAAACATCTTCTGCGGTAAGGCTATTTTCAACCCCAATTTTACATGCTTTAAAAAAGCTATCTTCTGGGGAGAGCCTATCCAATTTACCCGATTTTGCAGCTTTTACAACAACATTTATTGTTGGCATAAAATTATGTGTA
>JALTWL010000061.1 GCA_027047045.1 Micavibrio sp. | reverse complement strand
CTGAACCACTATCCAAATGGTCACGTCCAATAACGATTGGTGCTTTTAATTCACCAGATGCCACCATTTCATTAAAAGCAAGCCCTAGTTTTGCCCTATCACCAAGTCCAACCCAACAAATTCTAGCGGGTAGCCCTTGAAAGGATATTTTTTCTTTTGCCATATCTAGCCAATTGTGTAGATGGGCATTGTCTGGGATAAGTTCTTTTATTTTTGCATCAGTTTTATATATATCTTCAGGGTCACCAGAAAGCGCCACCCAACGAAATGGGCCAATTCCACGGCAAAATAGCGGGCGTATATATGCTGGCACAAAGCCAGGGAAGTCAAAAGCATTCTTAACGCCTACGTCAAAAGCCTCTTGCCTAATATTATTACCGTAATCAACGGTTGGGATACCCATAGCAAATAAATCTAACATAGCCCTTACATGTGCCGCCATTGATTTTTTGGCCTCAGCCACCACCATATCTGGATTGGTTTTGCGTAGTTCTTCTGCCCTCTCCCAGCTCCAGCCTGCAGGCAGGTAACCATTAAGCGGGTCATGAGCACTTGTCTGGTCAGTTACCATGTCTGGCCTATAGCTTTTATCTTCTTTGGCAAGCTTTGCAATTTTAGGAAATATTTCCGCTGCATTGCCAAGCAAGCCAACTGACACAGCTCCTTTTTCTTTTTTAGCTTTATTTATGATAGTAATTGCCTCATCTAAGCTATTTGCTTTGTGGTCCAAATATTTAGTTTCAAGTCGTCTTTGAATTCTGGATTCTTGACACTCAACAGCAAGCATAGATGCCCCCGCCATGGTAGCCGCCAAAGGTTGCGCGCCTCCCATACCGCCAAGCCCTGCTGTCAATATCCATTTGCCTTTTAAATTACCGTCAAAATGTTGTCTTCCCATCTCAACAAAAGTTTCATAAGTGCCTTGCACAATTCCTTGCGAGCCTATATATATCCAAGAACCTGCCGTCATCTGCCCATACATCATTAAGCCTTTTTTGTCCAACTCTCTGAAATGCTCCCAATTTGCCCAGTGAGGCACAAGATTAGAGTTGGCAATGATTACACGAGGCGCATCTTTGTGAGTTTCAAAAACTCCAACAGGTTTGCCTGATTGAATAAGCAGGCTTTCATTTTCTTCTAACTCAAGTAGAGTTTCTATGATTTTATCAAAACACTTCCAATTACGCGCAGCCTTGCCAATACCGCCATAGACAACTAGCTCGTCTGGATTTTCTGCAACATTTGGGTCTAAATTATTCATCAACATACGAAGTGGGGCTTCTGTTAGCCATGACTTAGCGTTAAGTTTACTGCCTATTGGGGCATGAATTTCCCTTTTTCCTTGAATATTTACAAGCTCTTTTTTTGCTGGCATCATATTGTGTCCTCCCTAATTGATATAGTAGAACCAATAATGAAATATTTAAGCTAAATAGTAAAGATTGTTATTCTCTATTTTATATCTTTAGAAGAAATGATATTCATATCTTTATCGGCAAGTGCAACAAGTATATAGTTATCTGCGCCCTTAAATTTAAAAACACCATATTTTGCATCATCAAAAATACGACGTTTGCCCTCTTGAAAAAAATAACTATTCGGTACAATTATAACCCGCCAACCTGAATTTTTATATTTAAATAATTTTTCATCACTAGCTAGGTTGCCGCCAGTATATTCCCCCATATATTTAGCAACACCATCATTATCCAATTTTACTTTAACATAGCCTGTTTTTTTGATTGGTTTGTAGCTATTATTCTTAGTTTTTTTATTCTTTTTGAGCTTTTCAAAATCATCTCTTAACTTAATGGCAGCGTCATAGTTAAGAATCATATAATCACCCTGCATAAGTGAGCGTGGGTCAACTGGGGCTAGCTCTAAAAAGACTGTTTCACCATTTTTAATTATTTGCTCTTTTGCATATATAGCATAGTTAAATACAACTAAAATGACAGCTGTAAATAATAACAATAGTTTTTTTTGAATATTCATAAAATAAAATCCTTCAAAAAATTTATATCAATTTTTTTCTTACCATATAGTAATAACCAAGTAACAAAACAAAACCACTAGCAATAAGAACTCCAGATTTATAAAGCAAACTAATATCAATATTGTAATAGTAGTTTGATATAAATATTGGCAGAAAAATAAAACCCGATATTTTTATTACTCTGTCATGGAGGGCGTATCCCAAAACTAGCAACAAAATGGAAAATAAAATGCCCGAAGCAGTAAAACAAGCCCCAATTACAATTGCAATAGTTGCTAAAATTAACTCTCCCCTTTTGAGGATTTTATCAAAACCGCCAATTACCCAAGCAATTATTCCAATCAAAGCAATAGCAGTTACCATACTAATTAAAATATCACTTATATATACAGTTTTTGATAAAAATCCAAATTCTCTGCTCGCCGCAAATAGCCCAGCAATAATCAAGCTTGAAAATAGGGCAGAATAAGCAAGCGGTATGTATTTTTGCTTAGTCTTATTTGACAATAGTAAAAATAAAGAGCCTGCAAGACATATTACAAATATAATGTTAATTGCAGGCTCTTTAAATTCTTTTAATGAATATAAATAAAGTATAATAAAAATAATAGATAAAATAGTTAAAAAACTTGAAAAAAAGCGGTCTATAGAAGATGGATAAAAATTGTAAGTTGCCAGCGTTACAAGCAACAAGCCACCAGTAATCGCCCATTCATTCTTAAAATAGATAGCAATTCCCCAAACTATAAATATTTTTCCGACCCCAACCAAAACGAAAGAAAGCTGTATTAGAAAATTTTGTTTTATGCTTTTATATTTACTGTTGTTTTTTTTGTATATAAATATGCCAATTAAAACAAATATACTTCCCCAACCCAACATACTGGCAAAGTTGTTAAAATTGATTATTTTTGATATACCAAAAAAGGCAAGAAAATTCATCACTGCTATATATGCACCAATAGCTACTATATATTTTGTATAAAGAGGCATATATTCTGTATCATTTTGAGAGTTCTTACAGATAAATTCTTCTACATTACTACGATTTTTAATATTGGGCAGTATATCAGCCACACTATATTCTGTTTGAAGTTTATCTATCATTAGCACCCTCTATTTCTTTACTTACATGTCTAATATAGGCAATAGCAACTCCAAAAACAGCAACCGCCAATATGCCCCCAATAAGATAGCTAATCGCAAGAGAAACTTTAGCCAAAAATAAGGATAAAGCAGAATAAGCAATTACTGCCAAGCCAAAAATAACCACGCTAAGTGCTTTGATATTTGGGATTTTATATCTATATAGCCAATATAAAACAGATAAAATCAGTAAATTTGTTACAATATATACCCATGTTAAAGGCTGATGATAATATTTAAAATCAAATATATTACCACTAACAGGTACAACCGCGGTTATCACAACAGCTATTAAAATTACACTACGCACCCAGCTATATTCAAGCCAGTTTTGTTGTTTTTTGATAACCATATATTCCCTAAGCAGTAAAAAGCTCCCATTAAATAATGTAAGAAATGTTAATATTAACTCTTCATATGCTCTACTTGGTTGTACAGATTGCCCCCACCAAAGACTTATCGCTACATTTGTAACTACAAGCCAAAATATCCATTGCGCCGCAAAATTAGAAATAACAGTCCAGCCAAATATTAACAAAGACCATGTAACAAACAACTGATAAGCATTAGCCCCTGTTTGATATACTTGCCCAAACACCGCCATAAATACCCCAACTATCAAAGAAGTGGCAATTAAAAACAGTCTTCCCAATAGGGGCTTTCTATCCCAAAAGCAGTAACTGCAAATAACACCCATAATGACGCTAGATTGAATTACCCCCAACTTAAACATGCCAGACATATCGTCCCAATTATAAGCAAAGAAAAAAACAATACCCGCCAAAATAAAAGACACCCCCACAAATAACAATATGCGTGAAATCCACAAAGCCCAATTGTTACTGGGATATAAAATGGACATTATTTTTTTATATTCATCTGTGTCTATATATTCATAAAAGTAAAGTTTATCTAAGATTTTGCGATTAAAAATGACTTTATCTAAATTATCTTCCATGAATGTTTCCAATTATTTTTAAAATAACCATGATGTAGGATTTTTAATTGCTATTTTTGATTTTATATTTTTATAACCGATATATATTCTGCTATACCACCAAATCATAGTTGGGACGCAACTAAACAACATTGTAATAATCAATAATTTAAAATTAGTTAATATAAATTGCTTGGTTGCGTTTTCTATATCTAAATCGGTGGTCAAATTAACAAAAGCTCCCATATCGCCATATTCAAGAACCACAATAACCATAATAAAAATAGCTAGCGGAAATAAAAGACCGTTTGCAATCCAAAAACTTCTTATTTGCCAGCGATAATGACTCTTATAAATATCACTATTTGTCTTTTTTATATAAGAATATGGAAGTATAATCCCAAGCGTCAATAACAAAAAGCTCAGCATCATCGCAAAGCCGTAAGGCAGCCAAAATAAAAACAAAGCAATAGCATATAAAATATAAACAGCCTTTATAATATCTATATTTTTTTTATCTGTTTTTTCTATTTGATTTTCTGACATTTTACTATCTTCTTAACTATCTTCGCCCAAATAGTTTTTCTATATCTTTTAATTTTAGCTCAACATAAGTTGGGCGTCCATGATTACATTGCCCAGAATGTGGGGTTGCTTCCATTTCTCTTAAAAGGGCGTTCATTTCTTCTATTTTTAACTCTCTACCTGCCCGAACTGAGCCATGACACGCCATAGTTGCCGCTACTTTTTTTAAATTTTCTTTAAGAGTAAGTGCTTCTCCCATCTCGGCAATATCATCTGCTAAATCACGCATTAACTTTTGACAATTAACCTCACCTAACATTGCAGGGGTTGCCAAAATAGACACAGCATTATTACCAAACTCTTCAATTATTAGCCCCATATCTGCAAATTCTTCTCTATATTTTAAAAGAACTTGCACTTCATCTTCGCCAAGCTCAACAATTTCTGGAATTAGCATACCTTGGCTTTTTACTTTGCCTTTTGCCAGCTCTTTTTTCATTCGTTCATATACTAGTCTTTCATGCGCTGCATGCTGGTCAATTATAACTATACTATTTTTTGTTTGTGAGATTATATATGTGTTGTGCAGTTGCGCTCTTGCAGCGCCTAGTGGATATTGCTCTTTTTCAATATCTACTGGATTTTCTGTAACTATAGGCTCTATTTTTCCAGCAGGTTCTAAATTCATATTTAAAGACTGGTTAGAAGGTGAATAATTTTTATTTTGTGAGTTTATAAAAATTTTTGCTCTGCTATAGCTATAGCCCCCGCCTTCCATACCAGAGAAGTTTTTGTAATTATTGCTATTTTGGCTATAAGATATATCTTGTTCTGTTTCTTCTGCCATTGCTTGAATTGCTTGTTCTGCAATAGTTGTAGATGCTCTGTGTTTTGCATTTTCAATAGCGCCTCTAAGCGCTCTGACAATAAGCCCCCTTATCTCACGCGGGTCGCGAAATCTAACTTCTGTTTTAGCAGGGTGAACATTTACATCAACAAATTCAGGCTCTACTGTTAAAAATAAACATAAAATCGGGTGGCGGTCGCGCGCTAAAAAGTCAGAGTACGCAGCTCTAATTGCGCCATTTAACAGCTTATCTTTTACAAATCTTCCATTAACAAATAAATATTGCTGAGCAGCTGTTGCTCTGTTTAAGGTCGGAACAGCGGCAAAGCCAAAAATAGAGTTATTTTCTTTTTCTAAATTCACTAATATTGCATTTTCTGCAAAATCTTGTCCCATAACATCACTTAGTCTTTTTATCTTTGCATCTTCTCCTACATATGCTGGCAAATTCAAACTTTGTCTGTCGTTATTCGTAAGGCTAAAAGCAATATCTGGATATGCCATTGCAAGCCTCTCTATTACATCTTTTACATGTTTTGCCTCGGTTGTTGGAGTTTTTAGAAATTTTAACCTTGCGGGGGTAGCAAAAAATAAATCTCTTACCTCTATACTTGTTCCTATTTTGCACGCACATGGTTCAATGTCAAAAATTTTACCTCCCTCAACAAAAATTTTATGGCCGTCGCTGTCCTTTTGCTTACTGGAAATTGTCAGCCTGCTAACTGAGCCAATAGAGGCCAAAGCCTCCCCCCTAAAGCCAAGTGAGGCGATATTAAAAAGATCATAATCTGGAAGTTTTGAAGTTGCATGCCGCTCTACGGAAAGTCGTAAATTTTCCCTTGTCATGCCAATGCCATTATCAGTTACAGAAATATAAGAACAGCCCCCATCAAGCAATTTAATATCTATTTTATTTGCACCCGCATCAATAGAATTTTCTACAAGTTCTTTTACAGCAGCAGCAGGTCTTTCAACAACCTCACCCGCAGCAATACGATTTACTAAATCTTCTGGTAATTTTCTTATCTGTGTCATAATACATAAGTTAAACTATTTCATAAAAAAAAACACCCCTAAATTGCTTAGAAGTGTTTTTTTATCAAAAGAAATTCAATGATTATTTTTTAAATAACTTACTAAAAAATCCTCTCTTTTTACGATTGGTTGGGCGAGCCTCCTCTGCGATAGTTGTTTGAGAATGTACAAAATTCTCAGCAGCAATATCAGTTAATGTCTTAGGCCCTGCCTTAATAGTTCTTTGTA
>JALTWL010000060.1 GCA_027047045.1 Micavibrio sp. | reverse complement strand
ATCTCATATAGCTTGTCAAATGGGAAAATATAGACCTGTGAATACACCCCGATATTTCTGAATACTACTTCGTCTCTCTCTGGAACTTTTGATGGTTGTGCTTCACCTTCTTTACCTATTTTATATGTTTTACGAATTGACTGGTTATCATTCATTATATCAAATCCGGCAAGGAAGAGATTTTTCCCCCTCCTTACAGATACCTCTAACCTCCCATCTGTGGAGAGAGAGCCGAGCTCTACTATGAACTCTCCTTCGTTTCCCCTTCTATCTGGATTGAAAAAAAGGAATTTATCTGTCATTGGAGATGAGAAGAAAACACCTCCGTAGATGGAGGGAGTTATCTCCCATTTGTTAATTTTTATGTTTGTGGAGAGCTTTGCGGATGCACCTGCGTTCATGAGTGAGATTATATTTCTTGGTGAGAGCTGCCCGAACTCTCCAAACTGTGAGGATGATGAGAATCCTTGGAAGAAACCACTTAATTTCAGCTCTGTTGCTTTTATCCTTACACCAGTGGTTGAAAATATGCTCAACGTTCTTCTTGTGTCATTCTGATTTGTTTTCCCGAAATAGTTCTTGCGCATCTCGTTCCTTTTACTTATGTTTGTGACAATATTTGATTCAGAAAATCCGATGGAGTTGGGGGAGAACATAAGCCCATCTCTTTTTTCATCTGATACCTGAATCCCTATGGCAAGTGGGATTTCTATGTTGCTTACCTCAAAAACTCCTGCGCTTGATACCTCTCCCTGAAGTCCAAAGTTTGTTTTCCCTTCTCCGAGAAGGAGCCCTGGTGATACCCTCACATAAAGCGGGTCCATCTCATCTGGTTCTTTTGTTCTTATGTTTATTACTCCCATAAAGGCGTTTGCACCATACAGAGCTGATGCCGGACCCTTTACAACTTCTATTGATTTTATCATTGATGTTGGCATGAACTCGCGTCCAAGGAGCGCCTCACCAGATGGTCTGAACACAACGTAGTCCTCTGAGTTGACCATCACTTTGAATATTCGTGAGCCAGCGCGTGGTCCCCCATGTATCCCACGAACCCCGAAGTTGTAAATTGTGAAATCATATATTCCCCACATCCCCGGTGTGTAGAAGAGAGCATCCCCTACCGAGAAGAAGTTGAAAAGCTCCATTTTGGAATAGGGAATAAGAACGTAGGAGGAAGGTGCTTCTTCAGGTCTTTGTTTCGCCTTCACAACCGACTCAACAAACTCCTCCTCAAACGATAGCTCTTCTATTTCTTCTTGAGCATATACATGTGTGTTTTTGATAAATACGGTGGAAAGAATAAAAAGAAGACCTGCTATTTTTGTGAGCTTTCCAGATATCAAAAAAGATGAAATTTTTTTGTTATTTCCACTCATGATTTTTTCCCCTCCGTTCTTTTCTATGTATATTTTTATTTTTTCCAATTTATTACCTTGCGTTTTACTAGATTTAAAACATATAACAAAAAAAGCTTTCATCTATTTTTATTTGTATATTTTGTATTTATTAACATTTTTTTGAGAAAATGTAAGCGGTAAGAGTTTTTTTAAAGTCGGGATTCTTTTTATGAGATTTGATAAGAGTTTTATAGCTCTATTTTTAGTAATATTTAGTATTTTTTTTCTAAGTGGTTGCATTGCCAATAAGGTATCTTTTCATAAGGCTGAAATAGTTGGAGGCGATAGTTTTAAGAATATAGAATTATCTAACAGTTTGTCAGGCTCTTATTTAGCCGCAAGATTTGCCCAACAGCAAAAAGATTGGCAACAGGCAAGTTACTTTATGCAACAAGTGCTATCTAAGGATATAAATAACGATAATATTAGACAACGTAGCTTTCTTTTGTCTTTGGGAAGTGGTGAATTTGAAACAGCAATAGACCTAGCAAAACAAATCGCCCTAAAAGAGCAAGAAAATGAAATTGTATATCTAACATTGATAGCAAAAAATATAAATGAAAATAATTTTGATGAAGCATGGAAATATACAAGCCACTTAAATGGCAATCAATTTAATGAATATATGCAAACGGTTATACGAGCTTGGCTTGTGACTCTGTCAGATAAAAAAGCAGATGAACTTGCTAGTTTAAAAGAAAAAATGTTAAACAGTGAAGCTGACTCTCTTTACCTATTACATTTAGCTTTAATTTCTGAATATACAGGCAATGATAAAGATGCTGAAAAATACTACAGTAGCATAGTATCTGTGGACAATATTACCATACAAACTGCTTTGGCGATTACTTATTATTATTACAAAAAAGGCAATATTGATAAGGCAAATGAAATGTATAACAATATAAAAAAGCAAGCGCGAGTATATAGGTCCATAGAATTATCAAATTTAATGGAACTTGTAAGTAAAAACTACAACAATCCTAAATATGCAATTTCTTTGGTGTTTTTTGAAATAGCAACTATGTTATACGAAAAGCAAGCATATGACAGCGCGCTGATATATGTAAGACTATCGGAAATGATTTCCCCAAATACAGCTTTTATACAAGTAATGATAGCCGATATATATGCAGCGCAAGGAAATTATGACAAGGCTGCAACAACCTATGGTAAAGTTGCAAATTCGGTTGCTATTTCAGATTTTATAAAGCTAAAAGAAGCAGAAATGTTAGATGCCGCCAATAGAGGGGAAGATGCAATTTTACTTCTTTTAGATGTAGTAAAAACAAATAACAATTATATAGATATATTTGTCTATCTTGGGGATATGTATCGTAAATACGGTTATTACGATAAAGCCATAGACATATATAGTCAGGCTTTAGATAAAGTTAAGGATAAAAATTCCGATTATTGGTACATCACCTATGCACGAGGTATGACACATGAGCGTAAAAATAACTGGACGGCTGCAGAAAAAGACTTGCTCACAGCCTTAGAAGTGCAGCCAGACAACCCTTTAATTTTAAATTATATTGGTTATAGCTGGGTTGATATGGGCATTAACTTAGAAAAAGCAATGGAAATGATTAAGCGTGCAGTTATGCTAAAACCAGATGATGGTTATATTATTGATAGTTATGGTTGGGCCTTGTACAAAATGGGCAAATATGACGAGGCTGTAAAATGGTTAGAATATTCTGCAGAAATACTGCCTTATGATGTTACTATCAATGATCATTTGGGCGATGCTTATTGGAGAGTTGGGCGTAAAATTGAAGCAAAATTTCAGTGGAATAGAGCTTACTTAATTAGTGACGATAAACAAGAAAAACAGCTAATAGAACAAAAAATAAAATTTGGGATTACAACAAAAGAAGAAATCTCATCAGAGCGCGAGGCCATGCTACATAATTAACTTTATAGCTATATATAAATCACTTGCCAGCTTGACAAAATCAATGTCCTGTTTATGATTACTTACATCTTTGGTGAAATAAAGCTTTTAATTTAATAGAATATTATGTTTGAACGTCTATCAAAACTAGTCATTACTTTATCTATGACCTTTTTACTAACCGCGTGTATTACTGTGCCTGAAAGTGATTTTTTATACTCAATTAAAGATAAAGTTGCACAAGCTAAAGATAGGGTTGTCGCTGTAAAAGAAAATATAAAAAATAGAATACAAAAAAAAGAGACAAATAAGAATAGCTACAATTTAAAACCAACAATAACCAGAAAAAAAAATATAAGTAAAAACGAAAATAAACGAGCTGTTTATTGTTCTATAAATGGGGGACAAGCTAATTTTTCTAATAGCTGGCTACCGATAAAACAAAGTAGCTTTCAAATTATAGAGGGAAGTGAACAAAATATACAAATATATGCAAAAAATAAAGCAAGTACAAATATGTCTATACATGTTAGATTTGGTGAGGGTGAACAAAAAATGGTATTTTGTCCAGATATTACAGATAAAAGCAACTCTCAAAGAATATTATGTTACAGCATGTATGCGCTTGATGATGATTACGATTTAGGGGTAAAGAGAAATTTTGATATACCAAAAGCTGTGCGTGGCAGTTCAATTAAATGTCATCACTAGGCAAATGTTACCTCTCTACATAATTTTACATTACAATAGCAAAGATGTTATTTAGGCTTATTATGACTTTGTTTAGCTTCTTTTTTAGCTTTAAGCGCCTCCTCTTGTGCAATTTGCTGTTTTAAATTGCCTTCTAATGTAGGTAAAAGCTGCGCTAGCTTATAGTCAGCAAGATTTATCCGTTGCATAAAATTTTCCTGTAATTTACTATCAGTATTTGCAAATAGCGGAGTAGTTGTCCTCCCATCACCATTAGCTTGAGTAAATATATTGTAAATAGCCTCAAAATCGACAATTGCTTGCTCAATATATGGCTTAACAGTATCAACCGCAACTAGCCCATCAATGTTGTCTTTTTGACTATCCCCATCAAAGCCAACAGTCATGTAATAGTTGGGATTATTTGCAATACTTGCCAAACTATCTGGAATAATCATAGAAGAATTAAGGGTGGTAATTGCATTTGCAACCATAAGTTCTGCACATGCTTGCATATCTTCTGATGTTTCCATATTTGTAATAACTTGTACATAATGTTTGATTAGTTTTTCCTCTAAAGGCTCTAAAATTTGCGCATATAGCTTAGTGGCAGGGTCATCCAAATGTTTTTGGCTTACAACCGATACAATTTTTTCAGCTATTAAAATTTTATCTATAACCATTTGGGTTGTAAGGTCTGCAAAAGATATAGGAAGTGGTAAATCTTCCATATTAGATACAATCTCTAGCCTATAGGCAGGATTTTCTTCTATTGTAGAAAATATTTGACTTAGAGAAATAAATTCAGCTTGACCATCATTGTTCATAGCCACAACTGCTGCATCTAAAACTGCAACAACACCTTCCTCATCATTTGCTTGTCTGTAGTAATTCATTGCATCTTTAATAGGAATGAATTTAGTTTCTGCATCTTTTTTATCGTCTTTTTGTGATTTTTTCAAAGGAACAACCGCTTTTTCAAGCATATATTCTTTTGCCATATTGGCATGAATATTATCTACTATATTGCTTACACCCCAAAGAGTTGATTCTATCAGATAATTTTCATATTCATCTAACTCCTCTTTTAGCTCATCTAAAGCGTCTTCTGCGCCAATTCTATCCAAAGTTACAGCAAATGGTATAATAGCTTTTACCTTATCTTCTGTGTCAGCCATTATTTTTGCCATTTTCACACTACTAACAATTGTGTTATTTCTTTCTTTTTCAAACTCTTTTATCGCTTTGGCTTGGTTATCACTTATTTCCCCTAAACTGCCAGACATTGCTTGTTTTATACTGTTAAATGCATCGTCCATTTGCTCTAAAAATAGCTTATATGCAAGCTTTACCTTAGGATTGTCAGGAAGGCCCGTCTTACTATAGCTAGAGGAGAAATTTTCTATATCTATTAAATTTTCTGTTAATATTTGGACATTGGCTAGAAAAGTATCTTCATTTATTTTTTGACCTTTACCGTGAAAGTTACCCTCGCTTTGCACTTTTAACATATTTTCAAAATTATCAGGTATTTTTTTTGCTATTTGAGGAAAATTATCTGGCGAATCGGTTGCTAATGTTTCATATGCTTTTAAATAAGCTCTAATAGCAAAATTAACATCTTCTGTTTTTTCAAATAAACCAATTTTTGAAAGAGTGTTATTTGTCAAAGTCTTTGCTTGTTCTGTATCGAGAGAGTTTGTAGCTATAATCTCCAAAAGCCTCTGATAATCACTTTTTATTTCTTCACTTAACTGTTTTTCATTAAAAGACATTTATCTTACACTCCTCTTAAACTAGATTACCTATATACACTACTGATTGTATATGAAAAATAAAGATATGTCAAATGGAATATTTTAAAAAATACTTGCAATTTTACTTGCGATATGTAATAGGTTTATGATTACAATCTTAATTTAATTAAAGAGGTAAATAGATATGAACGATAATGAAACTCCTAAAAGAGAATCTATGGAATATGACGTTGTAATAGTTGGGGCTGGACCTTCTGGTCTTTCAACTGCAATTAGGCTAAAACAACTTGCCCAAGAAAAAGGAGAAGATATTAGCGTTTGTATAGTTGAAAAAGGGGCAGAGGTTGGTGCTCACTTAATGTCGGGGGCAGTATTTGAAACACGTGCCTTAGATGAACTTATCCCAGACTGGAAAGAAAAAGGTGCGCCTCTTAGAACTAAAGTTACTAAAGAAAAATTTGTAATGTTGACTGAGAAAAAATCTATCCCTATGATGACCCCACCTCAAATGAAATCACCTAAGGGTAAAGATAATTATATAATTTCTTTGGGTGAACTTGGGCGTTGGCTTGCAGAGCAAGCAGAAGAATTAGGAGTTGAAATCTATCCTGGTTTTGCAGCATCAGAAGTGCTTTATAATGATAATGGGGAAGTTATGGGTATTGCCACAGGCGATATGGGTGTTGCCAAAGATGGAACTCATAAAGATAGCTATGAACAAGGCATGGAACTTCACGCTAAACAAACTATTTTTAGTGAGGGTTGCCGTGGTTCTTTGACAAAAGAATTATTTGAAAAATTTGATTTACGTAAAGATTGCGACCCACAAACCTATGGGCTTGGAATAAAAGAAATTTGGGAAATTCCTGCCGATAAACATGAAGAAGGATTGGTCGTGCATAGCATAGGTTGGCCTTTGGATAAGGAAACATACGGCGGGGCTTGGATATATCATATGGATAATAATCAGGTATCAATTG
>JALTWL010000059.1 GCA_027047045.1 Micavibrio sp. | reverse complement strand
TTCCAACCATTGGTGATTTCACTGCCCCTGGATGATTTTCACAATTACTAGCTGAGCCATTATTAGAAATGCTAACATTATTTTGTTCAGCTGTTACAGGTGCAACTGCCATTGGTGCAGGCGCTGGCGCTGGTACAGCAGAATGTACAACATTATGTGTCTTGGTAAGGCGCATAGTTTTATCACCATCAGTTACTTCAATTTCTGTCAGACCAGTTTCTGCCAAAAGCTCTGCCAAGTCACGAATTGCATCTCTATCAATTTTTATATGACCCATTTTTATATCCTCAAACTTTGTTAATCCATGAACTATTCTTTTAGCATATTTTTTATAGCTTGCAATGCTAAAACGTAACCTTCTGCACCAAAACCACACATAGATGCATCAACAACCGCAGAAACAAAGGATTTGCGGCGAAAATTTTCTCTTTTGTAAATATTTGATATATGTAATTCTATTTTTGGCATTCCCACCATTGCAAGCGCATCTGCAATAGCAATAGATGTATGTGTATATGCAGCGGCGTTAATAATTAAGCCCGCATAATTATTTGACAGATACATATTTTGTATTTTATCAACTATCTCACCTTCACTGTTAGATTGAAAAAATTCAATATCTAAGCCGATTTTTTTTGCCAAATCCAAACATTGTGCCTCTATGTCTTGCAAGCTGTAACTACCATATATTTCTACTTGACGCTTTCCCAGCATATTTAGATTTGGACCATTTATAAATAATATTTTTTTCAATTGTCTTATATCCTTTTTTGCTTAATAATTATTCTTATATCATAAAAATTATGGTTAAGTAAATAAAACACAATTTGAAAGATACTTAAATATGGATATAGAAGAATTGAAATCTGCAATTGAAAAAGGCTGGGAGCTAAGAGAAAATCTAAGCCCTGAGAACAATCCTGATATAGATAATGCTGTGCTTGAAGTTTTATCTCTATTAGATAGCGGTAAATTAAGAGTAGCTGAGCCAAGCACAAATACAGATAATGGTTGGCAAGTAAATGATTGGCTTAAAAAAGCAATTTTACTTTCATTTAGATTAAATGAGAATCACATAATAAAGGGTGGTCCAAATAACAGTATGTGGTATGACAAAGTATCATCAAAATTTGCTGATTGGACAGAATATGAATTCCAGTCAACCGAAATAAGAGCTGTTCCCAACTGTACAGTTAGACATTCCGCATATATCGGCAAGGGCGTTGTTTTGATGCCTTCTTTTGTAAATATTGGCGCAT
>JALTWL010000058.1 GCA_027047045.1 Micavibrio sp. | reverse complement strand
TTGCCTTTTTCTATAAAACGGCGTGCAAGTATATGGCGTTCTCGCCACCAACGTTTGGCAGCTGGAAGATTTGCGCCTTTTAATTTTATATTTAAAAGTAGCTCCGCGGCGGAACTATCCATATTCTTTGATCTTCGCCAATAGACTCTTGCATATATTAGCCCTAAATCATTTTTTAAATAAGGGGGAATATTATTTATTGCACTATCAACGCCTTTTTCTAATCTAGCAAGTTTTACTCTGGCAATATTTAGCTTTTTATAGTCTGTAGGTAGCAGATTGTACATGAAAGTATTTTCTTCAAGTCTTCCCGCCCAAAATAAGTTGTTAGCGCGTTTTATGTTGTCTTGTTTAGTTAAACTACTCTTATATCTATTTGCAAAATATAGAGTTTCTTCCTCAGTTAATTTTATATTGCCCCATGTTTTTTTAAGATATTTTTTGCTTTCTTCATATCTATGTAGTCTAATTAAGGCATCTAAATATAATTTTAAGCCTTCCCCCGTTAAGGGCGGGTATTTTTTGAACCAATAAACAATATCACTTGCATGTAAATAGCTTGGCATTTTTTGCTCTATCAATTTTTGAATAGAGGCTTTCATCGGCCAAGTTGGATGGTCTTCAAGTAACTTTTGCAATATTTTGTAGCTAACTGGAGTTTTGGTATTAAGCGCTGTGTGCCAAATAGTTATATCCTTGATTAACCCAGCATTACTAACAATAGCATCATTGGACTTTGCATAAATAATTGTTGCATTTAAAATAAGCACAAAAAAAGCCAATAGTGAAATAGATAATTTGCAGTTTTTCATTTGAATCTGTACACTAACCTTAAAATATTATATTAAAATATCCTAACATTTATATACGTTAGTTTAAATAGGAGATTTAAGATATGTTCACTGGTTCATTTGTTGCTTTGACAACACCATTTAAAGACGGCAAGTTTGACAAAGGCGCTTTTGAAAAAATTGTCAGCTGGCATTTAGAAGAAGGAACTCACGGACTTGTTCCTTGTGGCACAACTGGAGAAACACCAGTTCTTAGCTTAGATGAATATGCAAGCATTATCTCTACATGCTCTAAACTTTCTGCAGGCAAGATACCGGTTATTGCAGGCGCTGGAGCAAATGATACAAATAAAGCCATTAAGCTCGCAAAAACTGCCGAAGAAAATGGCGCAGATGCGCTGTTAATAGTATCTCCATATTATAACAAACCAACTCAAGCTGGATTGCTTGCTCACTATGGTAAGATTGCTGATAACTGCGATTTGCCGATTATACTATATAATGTGCCAGCCAGAACTGGCGGGACGATTGAAGTTGAAACTGTAATTGAGCTTGCAAATAGATATGAAAATATAATTGGCATTAAAGATGCGACAAGTGATTTAACAAGACCGATTGCAATTAGGCGAGCATTGGGGGAGAGTTTTTGCCTTCTTTCTGGCGAAGACGCAACAATTGGCGCATATCTTGGGCAAGGTGGTGATGGTTGTATTTCTGTGAGCGCAAATGTTGCCCCTAAATTATGCGCATCTTTGCATGAGGCATGGCAAAATGGCGATATTGAAAAATTCTCTGAGATTAGAGATATGCTACTTCCCTTGCATGAAGCTATGTTTTTGGAAACAAGCCCAGCACCTGCGAAATATGCACTTTCAAAACTGGGATTTTGTCAAAATGAACTCAGGCTGCCACTTGTAAGCATAAGCGATAAGGCTGAGAGAAAAATAGATAATATTTTAAATGAGTTAGGAATATTATCCAAAAAGGCGGCTTAAGATAAAATGGCAACGAAAAAGAAAAAAAAGAAAGCAAATAGCAATTTGATAGCTAAAAATAAAAAGGCATATCATAACTATTTCATTGAGGAAAAATTTGAAGCTGGAATTGTTCTAAAAGGCTCTGAGGTAAAATCGCTCAGGGACAGACGTGGCAGCATCAATGAAACTTATGCGGGCGAGAAAGATGGAGAGCTATATTTATTTAACGCCCATATTCCAGAATATCCAAATACTAACCCAAAATTCCAGCATCAACCAAACCGTCCGAGAAAATTACTCCTCCATAGGCGTGAGATTGACAAAATACTCGGAGCATTACAAAAAAAAGGCATGACCCTACTTGCCCTTAGCATGTATTTTAATAACAAAGGATTGGTTAAGGTTGAACTTGGGCTTGCTAAGGGTAAAAAACTTCACGACAAAAGAGAAACTGAGAAAAAACGCGATTGGGACAAACAAAAAGCCCGCCTTTTGCGTGATAAGGGTTAAATCATAATTTGGTATTTAATAGCTATTTCCAAAGATATTTAGACATTTTTCATTCCTGATGAATTATGTAAAAATATCTGTGATATTTAACGCCTTGTGATACTGGATTTTCCTCCCCAAAATACCATTTACATAATTCAACAGCGGGGTGGGGGCTTAAGTTAATAGTCTAAATAATTTTAAGAATAGCTATATTACAAATATATTCTTACCACTGGAATAGACACAAATTCAAGCGGCTTGTCTGTTTGTGCTTTGCTGTTCAATATGGCGACTTAGGATTGAGCTAAATTCTGATGAAAAGGCATCAAGTCTATCAGCATATCTGTTCAAATCAGTTGAAAATTTATTATAGGCAACAACGGCTGGGATTGCTGCAACTAGCCCAAGAGCAGTTGCAAAAAGTGCCTCTGCAATACCAGGGGCGACAACAGCAAGGCTTGTATTGTGAGAGCCTGCAATCGCAGCAAAACTATTCATAATTCCCCAAACTGTTCCCAAAAGCCCAATAAAAGGCGCAGTTGAGCCAACTGTTGCTAAAAAAGTCATATATTTTTCTAAATAATTAACTTCACGGTTAATTGTGGTTGCCATAGCTCTGTCTATTCTTTGTTGCAGGCTAGCGCTTAAAGCCTCTTTATTGCCAGCACGGCTATCCATTGTGAGTTTCCACTCATTCATACCAGCGCAAAAAGTCCTTGCCATTGGGTCGGTGGCATGGCCTTGTATTCTTTTATATATGCTTTCAAGTGCCTCCCCAGACCAAAAAGCTCTTTCAAATTTATTTGCCCGTTTATTTAGCTTTTTGAAAGTTATTTTTTTATCAATAATAATTGCCCAACACCAAATTGAAGATAAAATTAACAATATCATAATAGATTTTACAACAATATCAGCTTGCATAAACAGCCCCCATATAGACATATCATGAGCTATTTGAGTTCCTGCAAGTTCTGCTTTGTTCACAATATTTGTAACTTTATCCATTGCTATATATTCGAATCCTTAAATTAAAAATAAATATCCAAGTCCGCTAGTCTATATCATTTTGCTAAATATTTCACGACATTCTTTTGGAAGTCTAAGTGCTTTTCCTGTCTTTACATTTATACAAACAAGTGTAACGTTAATTTCTGTTATAAGCTCCTCAATATCGTTGTATATTAGCTGCTCTATTTCCATACGAGAGCCAGTAATCTTTATAACTTTGCTTTTTATTTTTAGCTTATCGTCTAATTTTGCAGAGCGTCTGTAAGATATGTTGCAATTTCTAACCGCAAAGGCAATTTTTTTACTTATTAGCAGCTTTGCATGTTCAAAGCCCGCCTCTCTTAGCATCTCAGTTCTTGCCCGCTCTGCAAATCTTAAATAATTGGCATAGTAAACAACACCGCCAGCATCTGTGTCTTCATAATAAACTCTTATATTATATATATGGCTTTGCATTTTTTTAGTCATTTTCTATATTGGTAAATAAATCATTATTTGCACGCTCTGGCAGGGCAATTCCTAAATGTTTATAACCTCTATTTGCAATTATCCTTCCTCTTGGTGTTCTTTGAACAAAGCCTTGTTGCATTAAATATGGCTCTATTACGTCCTCTAAAACATCGCGTTCCTCAGATAAAGCCGCCGATATAGTATCAATCCCAACAGGACCACCGCCATAAAATTCAATAATAATATGCATATATTTTCTATCCATACTATCTAAACCTTCATTGTCAATATCTAGCCTTTTAAGCGCATCATCTGCAATTTTTGCATCAACTATATTATCTAAATTAGAAATATGGGCAAAATCCCGAACCCGTCTAGTTAGCCTAACCGCAATTCTAGGAGTACCGCGTGAGCGTTTTGCAATTTCATTTGCCCCATCTGTTGTAATTTTTAAATTTAATATATTGGCATTTCTTTTAACAATTTTGCTGAGGCTTTCTATATCATAAAAATTAAGCCTAAGCGGTATTCCAAATCTTTCTCGCAATGGAGTTGTTAGCAACCCTGAACGGGTAGTTGCCCCAACCAAAGTAAAAGGAGGAAGCTCTATTCTAACAGTTCTAGCCGCAGGTCCTTCACCAATGACAATATCTAAATGTCCATCTTCCATTGCTGGGTATAAAATTTCCTCAATTGCAGGGGAAAGTCTATGGATTTCATCAATAAATAACACATCATGTGGTTGTAAATTAGTCAAAATTGCCGCAAGGTCACCAGATTTACTAATAACAGGTCCTGCCGTTCCCTTAAACCCAACGCCAAGCTCATGACTAATTATTTGGGCAAGCGTTGTTTTACCAAGCCCAGGTGGACCAAAAAATAAAACATGATCCATAGGCTCACCACGTTTTTTAGCGGCCTCTACAAATATTTTTAGATTTTCTCTTAAATCAGCTTGCCCAATAAATTCATCAATAGAAATAGGACGGTTTGCCATTGACATATTGGTAGATGTGGAGCTATCTTCAAGCTCATCTGCTTGTTTTTTTGGGCTAACTTCTCTTGTTATATCTGATTGCATATATTTTACCTATTATTCTTACCTATGTTTTGCTTAGTAATTTTAAACTATATTCAATTATTTTTTCAATGCTTGGCTCATTATCTAATTCTTTTGCTGCTTGCCCCACCGCACTAAAAGCTTCACTTCTGCCATAGCCAAGATTGATAAGTGCAGAAATTGCATCACTATTATTATTGTTTGCTTGAATATTGATATTTGCTTTTGCAACTTTACCACTATCAACAACATTACTAATATTGCCAAGTTCAAATTTTGCGACTTTATCTTTTAGCTCAGTTACTATCCTAGTTCCAAGTTTTGGTCCAACACCATCGGCTCTGGTAAAGGCTGTTTTATCAGCAGCCGCAATTGCGATTGGCAATTGCTCTGGCGGAATAACAGATAATATATTAAGGCAAACTTTTGCCCCAACCCCTTGTACAGTACATAACAGTTTAAACCAGTTTTTTTCTTCTAGGTCAATAAATCCAAATAGGCTTATTTGGTCTTCTCTAACATGTGTTTCAATTAAAATTTTTATATATTCTCCAACAGAGTTAATTCTTCCCAAAGTACGGCTAGACACAGATACCAAATAGCCAACCCCACCAACATCAATAATTATTTCATTTATATCTATATGGGCAACTGTGCCTTGTAATTGAGCAATCATCTAGCATTTGCCTCCTTTGCAATTTTGCTATAATTAAAGTGATTAGCATGACAAACAGCAACGGCAAGTGCATCGGCAGAATCTGCTGAGTCAATTTCTGCCATAGGAAGTAGAGTTTTAATCATCATTTGAATTTGTTCTTTTTTTGCGTGTCCTGTACCAACAATTGTTTTTTTAACCAAATTTGCTGAATATTCCTCTAAATGAATTCTATATTTTGCAGGAATTGTAAAAGCAACTCCGCGCGCCATACCCAATTTTAAAGTAGATGCTGGATTTTTATTTACAAAAATTTCCTCAATTGCGGCAGCCTCTGGCGCATATCTTTCACAAACGGCAAATAAATTTCTATGCAGGGTAAATAATCTCTCAGACATACTTCTTTTGCTATCAGGACTAATTGTACCATTGGCAATATGCGATAATTTTCCATTTTGAAATGAAATAACTCCCCAACCCATGTGGGTAAGTCCAGGATCTATACCTAAAATTCTCATAATTTATCTCCCCTTAATTTATTTTTTTTATAGTTTTTTTAAGATGCCATTAGTTTTTCCATTATTTCTTCATCAACATCAAAGTTAGAAGCTATATTTTGTACATCGTCGCAATCTTCTAATACATCTATTAGTTTTAACATTTTAGCTGTTTGCTCCTCGTTTAAACTAACAGTATTTTTGGCCTTCCAAGTTCGCTCTGCACTCGCAGGGTCACCAAGTTTTTCTGACAAAACATCACAAACAGCAGCAAAATCATCTATACTTGTAGTAATTTCATGAATTTCCCCATCAGTTTCAACATTTTCTGCGCCTGCATCAACTGCAATTTCAAATATTTCATCAGCGCTTGCCACAGATGCGGGATAGGTAATAACTCCTACCCTATCAAACATAAAACTAACAGAATTTGTTTCCCCTAAAGAACCACCATATTTTGTAAATGCAGTTCTAACTTCAGCTGCTGTTCTATTTCTATTATCAGTTAAAGCCTCTACAATTATTGCCACCCCATTTGGACCATAACCTTCATATCTTATTTCATCATAGATTTTATCATCATCACCACCTGGGCTACCACTTTTAATTGCTCTGTTAATTCTATCATTGGGCATATTAGCCGCCTTTGCCGCAGCAATTGCTGTTCTTAGTCTTGGATTCATGCTTGGGTCAGGCGCGCCCAGCTTAGTCGCAACCGTTATTTCCTTTGCAAGTTTGCTAAATATCTTTGCCCTTTTTTTATCTTGAGCGCCTTTTCTATGTTGAATATTTTTAAATTTAGAATGACCTGCCATT
>JALTWL010000057.1 GCA_027047045.1 Micavibrio sp. | reverse complement strand
GTGTGTGTGTGTTTCTGTACCTCTTTCTCTCTATCTGGCTATATGTTCTCTATGTCTCTTTATTTCTCTTTTTGTTCTAACCTTCCTCTCTATGCACTCATGAATCACTTATCTATTATTTACACAGGAGTGATCTTATCTCTGTGATTCCCCAGCCAGTGGAGTTAGGAAAACAGAAGCTGAGGATAGCGGATGTGTATGTAGAATGGATTGAGGAAAGAGAGAGACTGCGGAACACGGTGGAGAAAGGCAGTGGTTTCCAGGCGTACATGAAACAACTGATGGTGCAGAAGATGAAACAACAAGAAAGTATGTTTAAAAGTCACTCGTAGCAGTGTGTTTATAGGATAACACATTGGTCTGATCTCTCCATCAGTGAGTTTATCTATGCACCCAGCCATCCATCCATGTCAGGATTTTTATCCATCCATCCATCCATTCATCAAATCCATCCATCCAAGTCTGTCATTTTATCTATCCATCCATCCATCCATTCTTTCCAAATGTCCATCTTTCCATCCATCCATCTTTCCATCCATTCACTTTTCCAACTGTCCATCCATCCATCTATCCATCCATTCATCTTTCTGACTGTTCATCTTTCCATCCATCCGTCAATTCATCCACCTTTCCAAATGTTCATCCATCCATCCGTCCATTGAAGTCTGTCATTTGATCCTTCCATTTATCTTTCAATCCAACCATCCATTAAGCTTTCCAAGAGTCCATCCATCTATCCAGCTTTCCAAATATCCATCCATCCATCCATCCATCCATCCATCCATCCACCTATCCATCCATCCATCCATCGATCTGTTGATATTATTTAGGAAAACACTACACAAAAGGTTAAAAAAGGCAGATGTTAATAACATTGTTTTGAAAGGAAAACATTGTTAATGTTTGTACACAGAGTCATATATCATCATTAAGATTTGTAGAACCAATCAGCTTTTGAACCCACACATGTAATTAATTGGCAATGGAATAATGGTTTTAAAATGTTCCTATGGCAACTTGATTCAAACTGCCAATTTGTGTTTCATGTATGTAGCCATTGCTTGTGTATTCTTCTAGTACCATTCAGTTGTAAGTACATGTGTATGTATGTGTGTGTGTGTTTGTGTGTGTGTGTGTGTGTATGTGTGTCTATATATATAAGTATGGGTGTGTATTTATGTGTCTGTTCATATGTGCATATACATGTTTATAATTAACTATTTACTACTGAAGATAATACATATGTACCATGTACTGTAC
>JALTWL010000056.1 GCA_027047045.1 Micavibrio sp. | reverse complement strand
TTCAATAATTCCAGATAGAATAGAGGCTGGGACTTTTGTAATTCTTTCTGCTTTAACAGGAGAAAAGATATACATAGAAAATTATCCGTTTGAGTATTTAAAATACTTTGAGAAAGTTTTAGAGAAAATTGGAATTTCTGTTGTCCCTATTGGAAACAACACTGCGATAGTAAAAAGGGAAAGAATTTTAAATCCTGTATTTTTAGAAACTAAAGAATATCCATATTTCCCCACAGATTTACAGGCTCAAATGATGGTTTTACTTTGTTTTGCAAATGGGATATCAAAAATAAAAGAAAATATATTTGAAAATAGATTTATGCATGTGCCAGAGCTGAAAAGAATGGGAGCAAAAATTGAAGTAGATGCTAAAAATCAAATAGCAACTATTTATAATGTAGAAAAACTACAGGGAGCTATTGTAAAAGCTACAGACTTAAGAGCAAGTGCTGCAATGGTAATAGCAGGTTTAGTTGCAGAAGGAGAAACTACAATAGAAGACATATACCATCTAAAAAGAGGATATGAAAACATTGAAGAAAAATTAAAATCCCTTGGAGCAAAAATAAAAACAGAGGTTATAGAAAATTAGTCAGCAAATAAAGAAATTTTCTTTATTACCTCTTTTTGCCTATCAAGAATGTATTTGAATATAATATCCTCAACTTTAGGAGAAATATCAGTAAACTGGATACCAACTCTGTATGTTCCAGGTTCTACTTCTGTTATGTAAACAACTTTTCCTTTTAAATCGTATGTTTTTCCTCTTATTTCTAATTTTAAGTTGTATTCCTGATTAGGCTTTAACTCACCAATATCTTTTAATATGAGGCCTACACCTCTTTCTGAAATATCAATAGCCTTTTCTCTAATTCCATCAATTTCAACATAAATAGGGTCATCTTCTATAGTTCTAACTCTTATGTATCTTCTTTTTAGTTTTGGTTCAACAGCAACTGTTGGAAATGTAGTTACTAGCTCTTTATCATCATAAATAATCACTACAAGCGTGTAAACTGTTCCATCTTTCTGAAAATAAATTTCTTTAGATTTAGTCAATGGAAGTTTTAGTTTTTCATTAAAAGACCAAATCATTTGTTGTTTGTCAAAGTCCACATCGTGAAGTTCTAATTTTACCCTGATAGGAATTTCATCATAAAATGCATAAACTTCAAGCTCTTTTTTTTCTAAAATTTTGTGAATTAAAGATGGTTCCATATAATATCCTTTATAATTATATGTTATGGAAAATATTATAAAG
>JALTWL010000055.1 GCA_027047045.1 Micavibrio sp. | reverse complement strand
CTCGAATCGTACGTAGAAGGGCTTATCAATTGTCGGCTTGATTAGCGGGAGTGTTAGATTCTTTTTAATGTTAAACTTCATTTTGTATCCTTTAATATTAATTTAAATTTCGATTTCAATTTTATTGTGTTTATTCCATAATCACTCCTCGCTTATCGTTTCATCGCTTATCATTTCCTCTATAATCTCGTCGATTTTCTTCTCGACGCCCCCTACTAACTGGGCGTTTGACACCGCCCATCCATGAATCATAATCATTTCGCTTACTAGCGCAGACACCGCCTCTTCGGCGTAGTCCAGATAATCCCCCTCAGCCAAAAACTGGCTGATATATTTAGCTGTCTGACAGCTAAATTCCATCTTCTTGTCTTCAAGAAGATCTTCAATCACTATATACCAGTGATGTTCAGACACCACTTTCAGCCCCAAATACAAATCGGGATGGCCACCATTCACTGAGAAGCAAAGCTTCTCAGGGTTTGTTTTTGCGCTTTCTGAGCGTGCGATTTTTTGTGCCAATTTTTCTAACTTGTTCATTGTCCTATCCTCATCATGAATGTTTCTTTATTTCACGATTTCTATTATACATAGTAGAAATCATATTGCAACATTTTTATTTAAAAAATTTAAAAAATTTTAAAAATCATTTCGTGTTGCTTTAAGCATCCGTTCTCTCGATTGCTTAATTACTATTATACGCACGAAAAATCATATTGCAACATTTTTATTTAAAAAATTTAAAAAAATTTAAAAAATCATGTAATACATATATCGCGCTCAATAAAGCGTTGCCCCGCGCGACTAAAATTCATACTCGGAGCGTCTCTTCTATCTTTAACAATCTCACCGCGGGCGATTTTAAATATATCACTCGCACTCAGTCTCACTCCTTTTGACGCTTTTTTAATCTCTTTTCCCTTTTTAGTACACGCATACAGTTTTTTACCCGCAATTGCTAATTTATCCCCCTCAGCCTCAACATCCCATGCGCCTAATTCCGTAGGGTGTAAGTAAACATCCCCCGTGTCGGTCGTTATCAGCGAATCGGTATCGCAATAATATATATTATCAAGACCACATCGCATCATCGCATCAAAGAGATTTGCTCTAGCAAGTCCCGTCACGCTCGATGCGACGACTACGTCATAATACCCACGCTCGCGCTCTTTTTCTGACGCTTTCTCTTTCAAGTAAAATAAGTCTTCGTCTAACTGCACAATACCCGCATGCTCATCACTTATCGATACTCGACTCAGCGTCT
>JALTWL010000054.1 GCA_027047045.1 Micavibrio sp. | reverse complement strand
TCAAAATTGGAAGTGATTTTATAAAAAACATCCCTAAAGACGATAAATACAAAGCTTTTGTTGAAAGTATAGTTATTTTATCTAAAAGATTAGGAATAAAAACAATAGGTGAAGGCATAGAAAACGAAAAAATATTAAAGCTTGTAAGAGAACTAGAAATAGACTATGGGCAAGGTTTTTACTTAGGAAAACCAAAAAAAGAAATTTAGATATACATTTAAAAGGACATCAATACCACTTATAGAGAAATTATTGAATGATTTGAAGAAAGATTTTAAGTTAGTTGTGAATTATTAAAAGGGGCAAAAGCCCCCTAAATCTTTAAAATTTAATAACTTTGTTTACAGGTTTGCCGTTTTCTATTGAGGTGATGGTGACTCCGTTTTTGATTTGGTTGATTCGTTGAAATAGAACTTGTAAATTTGGCTTGACTTTCTCTATATCTAACACTATCATATCTATCATAGTTGAAAGGAGTTCATACTTTACTTTGAGTTCCTTGTATTCTTCATAGGTTGGGATTTGTCTTAATTCCTGAACGAGCCGATTATATTCGGCTCTTGCTTTTTCTATTTCCTCTTTTTCCTTTAAAAACTTTTCTTTCCAATAGTTTCTGATGGCTTTTGTGGTTTCTATTTGAACTTCTCTAACTCTTTTTCTTAATTCTGGTCTAACTTTGTTTGGTGAAACAGTATACAAAAAAGCAGGGATATCAAACAAACTTATTGCTTTCATATTTTGTATACCTCCTTTTGTTTGAAATGGCAGTTCCAAAATGGAACATCCTTTCTCCTTAAGTTCTTGCTCTTTTCTCCTTTGAGTTTTCCAATCAGTTTTTAGTCCTTCTTCTACAAAAGTTTTCCATGGAATAAACGGTTCTCCATCTTCTAAAATTGCTACTGGAATTTCAACATCTACAATCTTGATTTTTCCATAGTCATTAACTTTCAAGGTGGGGTTATTTTGACCCCTCCTTGATTGAACCATTGATTTTACTTGTTCATTTGCGTTTGCCATAGCTAATACCTCCTTAAATTATTATCAAGATTTCTTGATTTCAAGATAAATATATAATCAATCTTTTGCCTTGTCAAGTTATCAAGAAAACCATATAATTAAAATATGGAGGAAAAGTATATGGATAAAACTTTAGAAAGGGTTAAATATGCAACCAGTTTAAGAAAAGACTTGCTGAAAGAATTAAAAAGATTATCTGTTGAAACAGACAAACGCCAGAACGAACTTTTAGAAGAAGCAATAAA
>JALTWL010000053.1 GCA_027047045.1 Micavibrio sp. | reverse complement strand
TGGCGAAATAAAATAGCTTCAGTATTAGGTGTCTTTATATTAGGAACGGTTTCAGGACATCATATTGATGATTTAGTTGAAAAATATAATTTAGATATTGACAGATACCCCATTAAAGTTGAACATTCTATTATTGAAAATTGTATATCCTCCGACGAACAACCATTGAAACGTAGTCATATTAGAAAGAAAAAAGAAGTATGTATCTGTGCGTTAGACAAAACTGAACTAGAATATGATTATAGGAGTTTTGAAAATGACACAGATAGATTTATAGAAATATTTGAAGATAAATTAAGAGTGTGTGGATAAAACAAGCCAAAGCTTGTTTTATCGTTTAAGTAATTATTTACTTGGACAATTGCCTCTACCACCACCTGACGGGTTTCCTGTTGTACTTGGTCCATTTGGGGGAGTACATCCTCTTGATTTTGCCATTTTATTTACCACCTTTTGAAGAGTTTTTTGTAGCAGCAGCTTGTGCTCTACCTGCGAAGTGTCCTTTTGGTACACCGCCTCCATTTGATTTAGCAGCAGAAGATTGAATTCTTGCAGCTGCCGATTTAGTCATTTTGCTTGATTTAGCCATTTTGACTCCTTTATATTTATTCCTAAACCTAATGTTTAGGTTGATAAAAGTATAAAATAAGAGAAAGGGACATTTAGAGACAATATGAACACTGAATTAAAAGAAAAACAAAAACTTTTAAAAGATTGGTTAAAAAAGCTTGGACTCTCACAACCTGTTTTTGCTGAAAGAGTTTTTTATTATATAAATGACTCTGATAATGAAAAGGAAATAAAGCAATTTATTGAGAGATTTAAAAAGGCTATTCTTAGAGATTCAACAGATATAAAATTAATTGAAAGTTATCTTGATATACTTTTTGAACAAAATGAATTTTTAAAGCTTGGTTTAGTTAAGCCTCAATTTCATTATGAAAATGATTTTGACGATAAATTTAATAAAAAGATGAAAGAAATATCACAAACTATTTCGGAACAACTAAAAGAAGCTGACTGATATGTATAACCAAACAAAAATCACCCACCCCATTAACACTTTTCCCCTATAATACACAAAAAATCAAAGGAGAAACTATGAAACATCTATCACTCATCACATCTATACTCGTAGAAAGCACAGCGCTGATGGCGCAGCCGGCAGAACCAACCGAAATAAAAAAAGAGGGGATCGGCTATATCAAAATGCTTGGCAAAGCACTCAAAAGTGAACTCAAACAGCACCTCCAAGCTGACAAAACA
>JALTWL010000052.1 GCA_027047045.1 Micavibrio sp. | reverse complement strand
CAATAAGTTGTCTTAAAGGATTTCATACCATACTTGCTCCATATTTTCAGTATTCTTGATTTTTTATAACTTTTATAGTTATCATATTGTCTATTTTTGTACCATCTTTTAGATATATACTAGCTGTTACTGGGAAAGCTCAACTTATATGATATATATGTGAAAAATTTAATAATTTATTTGTATTACTTGTACTATCTCCAAAGTTCCACACTATTTTGTCTATATTTTCAAATTTAATATTTTTTGTAATTAAATTAAAGTTGACTTTTTGTCATACAAAAGCTAGTAATGGATTAGGTTTTAAATATGAGCTAGGATATTTTTTATATCTTTTATCTATTTTTACATATTCATAGCTCCTTGCAACTACTTTTCAATTTTTAATTCATTCTGCCAATACTTTGTACCATCATATTTTTGCATATGTTTTTATAGGATTTGTTTTTGGATTTTTGATGTATACACTACCATCTCAAAAATGCCATTTAATACTGTCTAAATCTCATTTTATTTCTTTTGAAAATATGATTTTTGTTCATACAGGGGCATATGTAGGATTTGCTTTTATTTGTAAACCTACTTCATATCATATATTATTTTGCTCTCCTACTTTAAAATAGCTATTTGCTAAGGCTGTGTCATTGTTTTCTCCAATTGCAGTAGCAGTTATGGTTTTGTATCATTTATGAAAAAATGTATATCATATATTCCATCATTCTCAAATAACATTTCCTTTGTATGTCCAAACCACTTTTTTTACTGGTCAAGTAGTTTTTGCAATACATTTTGTTTTTAAAGGAGCATTTCATTGTAATGGGCTACAAACTATTTTAATTCATATAAGATCTTCTCATTTTTTTTCACAAGCATCTCCTATTCCGTTGTTATTTACATCTTTTTGAGGAGTATTTACTGTAAATATACAGTTATCACATTTTCAACTTTTCCCTTCACAAGCATTACATCAAGTTTTTTTTATTCTATTTGTAACAATATTTCCAAGTTCATCTACTATTCAAACCGGGTTACAAATACCATCATTATCTATATCAGGGTCACATACGTCTCAAATACCATCTCCATCAGTGTCTTTTTGTCATGGATTGTAAGTATACATACAATTGTCATACCAATTTTTGATATCATCTTTGTCATAGTCATAGTCTATTTTACAAGTACTTATTTTTTTTATTTTGTACAGCCAATCTAATAAATCTTGTCAAGAAACTACTTTGTTTGGATCTATATTTAAAGCTTGTTTAAGTGTTAGTAATCATTCTTTGTACAAAATATTTACCAAACTTAACATCTATTTTCATTTTTTTATTTTTCAAAATTCTTTGAAATTACAATCTTCTGGAAATAAATTACAATATTTTTGATATAAATAAAATTCTTGAAAATTTTGTATAGTGTAAGTTTTTTTTCAACTGTTTTTTATTTTTTCAGCTATTTGGTATTCACTATCAAGTATATTTACTTGTTTTTGCTTATTTGTTCACCTAATAGACAACATATTGTTATAAAACTTGTCTACATTGTCTATTTTGTAATTTCCCATTATTTGGTCAGAAAGTATATTTATTACAACTTGCATTAGTTCTCAAAAATACATGTTATTTGTACCACAAAATTCTCATCCACAAATAGGGTTTGTTTTTGGATAACCATGTACATAGTCTACACTTGCAAGATTTACTACACAGTAATAGTATTTATCTTTTAGTGTAATGTCATTTAAATAAAATCTATCTTGTTTTTTAAAGTTTTCAAACCAATTTAAACTAAACTTTTTCTTTATTTGTTTTGGTGGATATATACAATCAAAACATCTTGCATAGTTTAGATATTTTACAACTTCATATCTTGATACTTGTTTTTTGGACACTATATTTTTGTCTATGTCTATATTTAAAATTTTTAAATAATCTATCTTTTCAGAGTTGTCTATATTTTCAGCAATAGAAAAACTTATTCACAAAACAAAAACTAAAATTACAAAAATTTTTTTTAGCATTTTAACATATATATATAATAAAACTTTTTAAATATTACTTTTTTTAATTTTCTTGTCAATGTGAAAGAGAACTGAGAGCTGAGAGGTAAGAAATTAGAAACTAGAACCGAGAGTTGAGATTTTGGGTCATTATTTTTAAATAGTAATATTATTTTCTTATTATCTAGTATCTTGGTTCTCAATTCTCAGTTCTCTATAAAAAAAGTTGTAACATTTTGTTAGTTTATTCGTAAGTGCTAGGGTAAAGTATCATAGAATATGCTTTTAGTAGCTAAATTTACTTGAAATTAGAAATTAAATTTATATTCTATGATACTATGAGTGCTGGGACCAGCACCGGAATAACACGTGTTAACATTTTATATCTTATTTTAAACACACACATGAACATTAAAAAATTAATTGCTAGTGTTACAGCTGTTGCAATGATTGCAACTCAAGCTATGACAAGTATAGCAACTGTACATGCTGCAAATGTAAACCCAGAATGGGTAGATGCAGTAAACTTTATGAAAACTGAAGGTTTATCTTCTGTTGCAAATTCAGTAGAAGAATATATGCCTTTAGCTACTGTTAAAAGAGAAGCTGCTGCTAAATTCTTAACAGCATTTGCTGAAAAAGAATTTGGTAAAACTGCTGATACTACAGTAGTATGTAACTTTGCTGATATCAATGAAGCAAATCCTGTATTTGTTCCATATATCACAAAAGCTTGCCAAATGGGTATTATAAAAGGTGCTAATGGTAAATTTATGCCAAAAGCTACTTTAACAAAATTACAATTTATAACAATCTTGGCAAGAATCGTAAAAAGTAATCCAAATTTAGAACCTGCTGATGCATTTGCTGCATTAAAAGCAGATGGTATTACAAATGAAGCAGACTTATCTGATACAGTAAGACCTGTTTCAAGAATCGAATTAGCTATCTTAGAAAAAAGAGCTGTTGCAAAATATGCTCAACAAGATAACGGTGATGATGATTTAGGTAATGTTATTGGTGATATTATCGGTGGTGGTGACACTACAGGTGATGATAATACAACTACAACAGGTGATAATAACACAGACAATGGTAATACTGATAATGGTAACCAAACAGCTGGTGAAGATAAATTAGTAGTTGCTGTTGATCCTGCTACACCTGCTGAACAATATGTTCCTGGTACAGCATCTCACGTGCAAGTACTTAAATTTGACTTAACAGCTGGTAGTAAAGATGTTACTGTAAAAGCTGTTACAGCAAAATTAGAAGGTATGGTTGCAAGAGCTAATATACAAAATGTATATGTAGAAGATGAAAATGGTGTTGTATTAACAAATCAAAGACCATTTAATTCTGACTTTGAAGCTAGATTAGTTTTCAATGGTGACTATGTAGTAAAAGCTGGTGAAGTTAAAGCTTTCTATTTAGTAATGGATGTTAATGGTTCAGTAAATGAATTAATTAAAATGTCTATTACAGATGTAGATGCTACTTCAGATGTTGAAGGTTTACCAGTTGTTTCAAATGTAGTTCATACAACTTCTTATGCAAGTACAACTGTTGATTTTGATACATCTACAAATGCTCCTGTTGCTAATCCTACAAATGTATTATATGTAGGTGACACAGATAAAGAAATTATGAAATTCTCTTTATCAAATGGTAGTAATGAAAGAGATGTTATTGTAAAATCAATTAGATTTAGAAATGTTGAAACAATTGAAGGTAAAGTTGATAATGTTAAACTTATAGCTGGTGGTCAAACTGTTGATGCTACTGCTATAGTTGATGGTAAATACATTACTTTCAATGTAAACGACTATGTATTAAGAGAAGGTGATACTAAAAACTTCTATGTTCATGCTGATATTGTTGGTGGTGAACAAGATGATAAAATCCAATTATATTTGGATGAAACATCTGATATATCTGCTATAGAAGCTGATACAAATGCTGCTACACAAATAACAAATGCATCAACAAACAATTATGGTAAGGCTTACAAAATCGCAGAAGGTGATAACTTAATTACAAAATCTTCTGAAAGTCCTGCAAGTTCTTATATACCAAATGATGAAAATGATGTTACTGTATTGGTAGCAAATGTAAGTACATCTGCTGAAATGTATGTAGAAAAAATTAGAGTTCACAAAGTTGCTGGTATGACAGCTACAAATGCTGACTTAAAAAGAGTAAAATTGTATATAAATGATAAATATGTAGATGAAGGTACACTTGTTGGTACTGATTATGAATTCTCATATTATGGTAACCTAAAAGGTGCAAATAAATTTGTAGTAAAAGTAGATACAGATAAAAATGCTACAGATGGTAGAACAATTCAAGTATCACTTGATAATAATTCTATTGCATTTGGTTCAAATGCAGAATATGTAGCTAGTAGAAATACTGTTCAAGCTAGTGAAATCAATGGTTCTGCTACATCAGCTGTATTAACAATTAAAAAACCTGCTTTAGAATCTGTAACTAGAACAGATGGTATAGCAAATATAGGTGAAAAATTGATAGCTGGTGCTACAGATGTATTAGTTGGTAAATATACATTCCAAGCTAATAATGTAAGAGATTTGAATATTACTGATCTTACATTTGCAGTAAATGGTGATACACCAAATATTACTACACTAAAATTGGTAGTAAATGGAAATGTAGTAGATACAGAAAATGTAAATGCTGCTAGTGTAACATTCAATAGTGTAAATGTAAATGTTCCAAGAGGTGGTACTGCTGAAGTACAAGTTCTTGCTACATTAACAACTTCTTATGATACAACTCAAACATTCCAAGCTAACTTAACTGCTGTATCTGTAGAAGATGCAAAAGGTAATACAGCTGTAAATAATGCTACATTACCAGTTAATGGTGCTACATTCACAGTTGTAACTGCTGCTACATTATATGTTTCAGCTGATAGTAATACTCCAGTTGAAAGTGTAGTTGCTGCAAATCCAAATACAGAAGTTGAAGTTGCTAGATTCAAATTTAAAGCAACAGATGATGATGCTCAAATCCAAGAATTAACATTAGTTAATTATCCTACAGCTACAAATGCTGTAAATGGTACAGTTACACCAGATACACAAGCAGATTCAGTAGTAAATACTGTATTTGTATATGATGTGAATGGTAATAAACTTGGTCAAGCTACATTAACAAATGGTGCAGCTTACTTTGCATTTGCAAATCCAGTTAACTTACCAAAAGATCAAGATACAGTATTGGTTGTAAAAGTAAAAACTAATGCTATCAATGATGTAAATAATACAAATAAATTAGTTGACTTTGCTGTATTAGAAAATGGTCAAACATTAGGTACAACAACAAAAACTACAAAAATTATATCAAAAGCTAATGGTGTTGAGATTCCTGCTGCTAATGCAACATATACAAATGCACAAGCAAATGCACAAATCTTTAGAAAAACAATCATTACATTAGCTAATGATGCTCAAACAAGTACAACATTAGTTGCTGGTACAAATGACTTATATCTATGGAGTGTAACTGCTGATCAAGCAGGTGCTGCAAAAATTGCAAAATTCGACTTAGATATAACAAAACAAGGTGCTACAGCTAGTACTTATGAATTGTACATCAATGGTCAAAAAGTTGATGCTACAGATGTAACTATTACTGATAATGGTACTGATGTAGAAGTTGCTTTTGCTGGTAACTATGCAAATGGTTATGAAATCTCAGCTGGTGCTACAGTTAACTTTAAATTAGTTGCTACAGATGTAGCTGTTAATAGTTCAACTGACAGTATAACAGTTAGATTAAATGAAAAAGGTACAGTTATCGGAATGTTCAATGTTGCTGGTGCTACACCTGCTTCAATAGTATGGACTGATGAAGCTGCTGATAATACATTATCTACAGATGCTTATTGGTTCACAGATAAAGACTTACCAAGTTTACCATTAAATGGTCAAACATTATCTGCTAACTAGTCTTAGTTACTGATAAGGTAAATCTATAAAACTCAAGGCTTAGTCCTTGGGTTTTTTTATTTGTTAATTTTAAGTCCGGACTCTTAGAGTCCGGACTTGATTTTAAAGAAGAAAAAGTTATATATTTTGAGTCCGGACTTAAAATCTTAATAACATCTTATGCCTTCAAGAAAACAACCACTCATATAATGAATGTTTTATCATATTTATAATAGAGGTTTTGGAAAAGAAACCATATTTTTTGAGTTTAGAGATTATAAAAGATTTGTTGAAAATATGGTAAAGTATAAACAAGAATTTGATGGTATACAAATATATGCTTGGTGTTTACTACCAAATCAATTTCATATGCTTTTAAAATCTGATAAATCTGGATTTGAAATATCTTCTTTTATGAAAAAATTACAACAAGCTTATGCTATGTATTTCAAAACCAAATATAGATCTAAGAGTCCAGACTTAAGTTTACTCAAATTTCCACAATTATTTGAATGAAGATTTAAAGCAAGAATGATTGATAACGAAGATTATCTACAAAAAGTATCAAACTATATAGTTTTAAATCCTATAAAACATGGTATAGTTGAAAATATTGAAGATTGGGAATTTACTTCTTATGAGTCCGGACTCAAAATTGACGAGTCCGGACTCGATGTGTTAGATAATATGGAATTTTAAATTTTAAATATAAAAAATGAAAAGGCTATTTATCATATTTATAACATTATTTACATTATTTCTATCAGCTTGTGGAACACAAAAACAACTAAAAGTAAATAACGATTTACTTCCTATATCTACAAGTTTGTGAA
>JALTWL010000051.1 GCA_027047045.1 Micavibrio sp. | reverse complement strand
CTATCAAACAAAGAATCACTAATTGCAATACTTGATACAAAACCAATTCCAGTTTTTGAACTTACAAGGATTAAAAGATGTAAAAAGGTAAGTGGAAAATTATATAAAGGGAATAAAAAACATAGAGAGTGGTGTGGATATAAATTAGGACTAATAATAGATGCTTATGAACAACCTATATCGTTTAATATAATGCCAGCTTCAAAGAACGATATAAACGCATTAAAAGAGTTTAAAGAAGAACAAACGATTATAAATTTACTAAATGGCAAGGTTTTAATAGCAGATAAAGCATTCAATTCAAAAGGTTTGAAAGAAAAATTAAAAAGATTATGTATAGAATTGGAAGCTATAAAAAAAGGAAAGATAGGTCATAAACAAAAGGAAAAACAAACTTTTTTAAAGTCTATTAGGAAGAAGATAGAGACTACTTTCAGCAGATTGAAGTATATGGGAATTGAAAATATTAAAGCTGTTTCTTTGGAAGGGTTTTTAGATAAAATACACTTTTTTATTTTAGCTTTACAGTTTAAAATTATACTTAAGGTTTAAATAGTTTTTATAATTTTATTTTACTTTCTTAAATAAAAAAGAAACTGTTGATTTTTCAGAAGATTTTTTTCTCTTTGTTGAGACAACAATTCCATATAAATCTGATGTCTCCAAAGGCTCCTTAACCTTAACTTCTGCAATTATATCATAATCAGGGAAACTAGAAGCTATATCGCTTAAATCTATCAGGCAATTTTCTTCACAAGAAGAAATACAAGCTGTATTTCCTATGCACTTTAAAGTTCCATTTTTTAGCCTTTTCATTATTAATTTAGATACTGTTTTAGAAATTTCTAATGTTTGGATATAGGTTTTACTTTTAGATGAAAAATTTGTTGTGGTTAAAATTAGATAAAAAATAGCACCAACTAGTGATAATGATACTAAAGTTATTATTAAAGTTATTATTAATACAATTCCATCTTCCTTTTTTATCATCTTAATCACCAGTTCATTGGTTTTACAGTCAATTTAACATTTTGCCAAAGTGGATTTCCTGAAGTAGATACTTCTAAAACATCCATAGATATAAAAATCTTTTTATTATCATTATCAATATTTATCTGAGGATTTCTTAAACAACTAATTATAGTTTCCCCATTTGAACTATTAATTGCACGAATTAATCTATAATTTCCTTGTCCACATTCTATATCTGAATTTTCAGAAAATCTATATTTTATTTCATAACAATATTGCCCATTGCAATTTGTATAATTTGTATCA
>JALTWL010000050.1 GCA_027047045.1 Micavibrio sp. | reverse complement strand
ACTAGTTTTTTCTTTTACAACAGCTTCAGATTGTGTTCCTTCTGTAGGTATAGGGGAAGTTACAATTACCGATGATTATACTTCTGCAAAAGAAGAAGCTATTGCCAGAGCAAAGTGGGATGCAATAACAAAGGCTTTTGGAGAAGATATAAATGTAAAAGAGGTAATGGAGAATTTCCAGCTTTTAGATCAAGTTGTTGTAAAAAAAATAGGTGGGTTTGTTAAGGATATAAAAGTATTGAATGAAGAAATTTATCAAGACCCCCAAAATCACAAGAAATATTTGAAAGTAGAAATAGAAACCTGTGTTTATCCTAAAAAAGCAGAAGAAGCTTTAGCTTTATTAACTAAAAATACTTCTATTAATATAATTTTTATAACTGAAAAAGATGGTAGATTTGTTTTAGATGAAGCAAATCCAGTTTCTACCCAGTTTGTACAATCACTAATAGACCAAGGATTTCAAATATATGATTTGACCAGTCATTTAAGTTATAGGCAAATAAGAAAAATAGAAAGCAGTATTAAAAATGGAAATCTTATTTATCTGAAAAATTTACTTTCGAAAAATTTTGCCGGAGCACTCATAATTGGAAAAATCTATTTCAAGAATGTTTCTCAAATAGGTCAGGATATTGGATATGGAATTACAAATACTTTCAGTGTAGTAAAAGCTTTCGCTGATTATTATTTAGTTACCAAAGATAAAAATAATTTAAGAATATTAGCTTCAGGAAATGTATCATCCAAAGGAATAGGTTTAAACACGGAAATAGCAAAACAAAAAGCTTTATCTAAGTTATCTCAAGAACTTACTGACGATATCTTAGAAAAAATAGATAACTATCTCTTGTTTAAACAAACCAATGTTATTATAGTAGTTGAAGACTTAAACTCTGTATCTAAAAACTTTGAGATAAGAAATAAACTACAAAAGTTACCGTGGGTAGAATCGGTAGATATAATTGGTAAAGGAAAATTTAAAGTTAAATATCTAGAAAATCCTATTTACCTAGCAAACTCTTTAGAAAAAATATATAACTATAAAGTAGTAGAATTTTCTCCAACTAAAATTATTATAAGTCTAAATTAAAAATTGGGAGGTCAGAAAAATGAAAAAACTATTAACAATGTTTGTATCTGTATCTTTAGTGTCTAGTATTGTTGTTTCTTGTGGGGGAAGTAAGGAACAAAAACCTAAAGAGCCTGCAAAAGTTCAATCTTCAAAATGGTCTAATGAGTTTGCAAATGCACCTTCATGGGTTTTAAATCCAGAAGTGGAA
>JALTWL010000049.1 GCA_027047045.1 Micavibrio sp. | reverse complement strand
AGAGTTCTGCTTACTCCTGTAGATAATATTTTTATTGCTAGTCTAAAAGGAAAGATAAAGAAAAACCATATATACCTTTCAGGCAATTTTGGAAAAGAAAATTTTAAGTTTAAAGAAATCAACATAAAAGATATTCAAGGACAATTTATCCTAAGAAATAAGAAATTTAGTCTATCAGCATTTGCAAGAGGTTCTAAAAATCTAGACGAATTTTTAGCCAATTACTTTATGAACTTAGATATAGCAAACAACATTTTAGAGTCTAAATTTTCGATAAATGGAGAAAAATTTGGTTATAGACTAGCAATATCTGGAAGCTTTTCAGGGGAAACTGAAAATTTAAAGGGGAATATCAACTATGTATTACAAAAAAGTGAAAATTTAATTTCAAAAGATACAGTTAATTTGCATATAGAAAATAAAGAATATACATATGCAAAGATATTCAAGAACAAACTAAAGTTTAAATTTCAACCAAAAATATCTTTATATTTAGATAATCCGCAAGTTGAATTAATTCTAAAAGACAATGATAAATACTTATACCTATTTTTCCCTAATGTAAAAATTTATAAAAGTAAAGTGGAACTTTTAAGTTTAGTAGGTTTTCTTGCAAAAGTGGATGATGAAAAACTTTCAGCTTATCCTTTTTTCCATTCAGGTGTATTTAAAGGTCAAATTGATTTGCTTAGATATTGGTTTTCCAGTAAGAATTTGGAATTGAAAGCAAAAGGAAAGCTAAATAAGCAAGTTATTTCTGAAGTGGTTCAAATCTTGTCTGTAGATGGAGATGCACAATATTCTTTGAACTATAATGGAAACATTAAGGATTTTATATCAAGAGCAAGCTTGAGAATATATTCAAAAAATCTAAAACTTAAGTCAACTTATGTAATAGGAATAGTAGACATTAAAGATTTAATGGCATATATGAGTAATGGTACTTTAAATTTAAAGCTTACAGCAGAAGACAATCTAGCTCTTCTTTCTAAAGGTATTGTTGATTTGTATGCTACTTCTTATTTGAATAAGAAAGAAATTTATGCATATGCTGAAATATCAAATTTACCTATTAAATATCAAACTTTATTCAAGGGTAATGTAACCTCCGAATTGAATATAAAATTGAAGAATTTAGAGGGAGAGATAAAAGGGAGGGCTTTATTAGCAGGAAATTTAAAATTAAATTTAGAAGATATAAATAATAGAGAGTCTCAAAACAAAGAAAGTAACTTAGAAAACATAAAACTTGATATAAAAGTTTCTTCATATCTTCCAATTTACA
>JALTWL010000048.1 GCA_027047045.1 Micavibrio sp. | reverse complement strand
CTAGCTCACTAACCATAGATGCATCTTTACCATATACCCTGCTTTTTGATAGAAATTCATGGCAATATCTGCTTGGCACATCTACAACAGGCGCGCAATTTACTGTTATACCAAGCTCCACTAATTCACAGCCCATCAAAGCATAATTTAAAAATATAGCCTTTTTTGCAAGCTCTATGTCTTTTTCTGCAAGTTTTGCAAATTTTATTGCTGCTGGATATTCTCTCCACTCTGGAGCTTTTAGCCTTGCAACAGTACCGCCCTCTTGGTCTATCAGAAATTCTGCATTATCATTTCCAGTTATTTCCTTAAATTCTAAAATAAGTTCAGATAATTGAGATTTTGATACACAGTTTCTTTGAAAAAAAATAAGCCCAGCTGGCTTTAACTCCGCAAATAGGGCTTTTTCATCGGCGGTCAACTTAGTTGTGGCTGGTGCTAAGATAATCGGCTTTATAGCGGAGCTTAGATTATTTGGCGACAATACAGCTCCCCCCTTTAGATTTTAGTTTTTCACAAAACACAACTGCAGTTGTTCTTGTTTTAAAGCTACCAACCCGCAATCTATAAATTATTTTATTTCCTTTTTTGGCCTTTTTAACTAAATAAGGAATACCCGCCATAATATTTGGATATTTACGACTTTCTTGCCTCCATGCCTGTATTGCTGATTTTTCATTACTAAATGCACCTATTTGTACAGTCCAAATACTATTATTGTTAATATTTGTTGTTTGCTTGGGTTTAATTGTTTTTACTATTTCAGTTTTTGCCTCATTTTTATTTATAATTTTAGGTTTCATTTTGGGCTTGGCAATATTTTTGCTTAAAATTGGCAATACTGCGGGTTGTTTTTTTTCACTATTTTTCAATAGTATATCTGGATTTTTTAATCTATTTTTTAACTCAGATAATGGTATAGTTTCTTCTTTAGCAATAATAGCCTCTACAGTTTTGCCAGTCTGTTTTGATTGTAAATTTAAGTTAAGCTTTAATTCTTTTGTTTTTAAGTCTGATTTCTCTTGATTATTTCCATCATTAGAAATGAGTTTTTCAACAAGAACTGTATCAATTTCTTTTTCTATCGGTTTAAAAATTTCACTATTTTGATGCGCAAATTTAATCCCCCCTGTATCAGTTGGTTTTTGCCTATATGGAGTTGGGTCAGCTTGTATTATTGGAACAATTTTTTCCTCACCAGATTTTGGATAGCTATACCATACAATCCCAACAAGAGTAAAAAATAAAAATACAGGCATGACCACCCCCGCTATTTTGCGAGAACCAAATAAATATGAAAAAATCCCCTCTTTTTTATAGCTAGGTTTAGGATTAGGAGAAAAAATACCACTTTTATCATTTGAATTATATTGTGTCATGCGTGCATCTCCTCAACTGGTTTGACCCCCATTATAGCAAGACCAGAAGCAATCACAATAGCAACTGCTCTGACAAGTGTTAGACGTGCAATGCTAAGCTCTACATTATCTTCTATTATGAATCTAAGAGATGCATCTTCCCGTCCTTTTGCCCAAAATCCATGTAATAATGCTGCTAAATCTTGTAGATAAAAGCTAATTCTATGTGGCTCATAAGCCTCTGCTGCTGCCCTTATCACTCTTGGCCAGCTGGCGAGCATTCTAATAATTTCTAAATCATCTGTGCTAGTTAAAACTGATATATCAGCATTTGCAAGAGCATCATCTGATATGTCAATATCAGGCATAATATCCTTTGCATTACGCAGAACTGAACAACATCTAGCATGCGCATATTGCACATAAAAAACTGGATTGTCTTTTGACTTTTCAACAACTTTATCAAAATCAAATTCTAGCTCTGAGTCTGGTGTTCTTGTCATCATAAAAAATCTGATAACATCTGCTCCTACTTCTTCTACCATTTCTCTGAGAGTAATAATATTGCCTGAACGTTTAGAAAATCTCACTAGCTCACCATTTTTATATACTTTGACAATTGAGTTATAAATAACGTCAAGCTCTGCCTTACCATCACTAAACACTTCAACAACAGGTTTTAAACGTTCTTCATAACCGCTATGGTCTTTACCAAGCACTACTATCATTTTGTTAAAGCCACGCTTAATTTTATCATAATGATAGGCAATATCTGGCATTATGTAAGCCCAGCTACCATCACGTTTTTTAAGTGGTCTGTCTGGCTGATTGCCAAACTTACTAGCTCTAAACAAGGTAAGTGGCACAGGCTCCCAATTTTCCATTTCTTTACCTTTTGGTGGTGGGAGCGTCCCTTCATATATCAAATCCATATTTTCCAATGTGTTAAATGCTGTGTCTAAAGTGCCGTTTTCAACTATATCTCTTTCATTTGTAAAAATATCATGCTTTATACCTATTAAATCAAGGTCGGTGCGTATCATTTGCATTATATATTCAACGGCAAAATCTCTAATTGCTGGCAACCATTCTTCCTCTTGCCTATCTTTCCATTTATCACCATCTTGTTTTGCCAAAGCCTCTGCCACATCTTTTAGATATTCACCAGGATATAGTCCTTCTGGCACTTCACCTATATCATCACCTAGCACTTCTAAATAACGAAGATGCACGGTTTTTGCCAATACATCAACTTGAGTTCCTGCATCATTAAAATAATATTCTCTTGTAATAGCAAAGCCAACTTTTTCCAATAAATGAGCCAAAGTGTCACCTATAATAGCGCCCCTCACATGCCCAACATGCATTGGGCCTGTTGGATTTGCCGATACATATTCTATATTGATTTTTTCCCCTCTGCCTAAGTTATTTTCACCAAAAGTAACCCCTATATTTAGTATTTTTGTTAGAATTTTATGCCAAGTTTTCGCATTCAAGCGAAAATTAACAAATCCAGGTCCCGCAATCTCAACAGAGGCGATATCACTGATGTTATTTAGAATTTTTTTAATATCTTCTGCAAGTTCTCTTGGTTTTTTACCTGCTGATTTTGCCATAACTAAAGCTGCATTTGTTGCCATATCTCCATGAGATAAATCCCGTGGCGGCTCTACAATTATTCTAGAAAAATCAGCCCCATCATACCAAGCTTGTTTTTGTGCAATTTTAGTTAATTCTTGAACTAATATATTTTGGAAATACAAAAATATATCTAAATTTTCAGTATTTTTATTATCATTCATATTATTTGTATGTTGTTTTAATTGCATTTTAATTTTATACCCTCACAGTTGTTTATACAGTATAACTCTATAATTGTTCATATGGATTAAATAGCTCTTTATGTGTTAAAATTGCATATCTATCCGTCATATTTGCAATATAATCTGCAATTACACGCACACGCCAATTTTCTTCACTCATATCCATACCATTTGGTATATTTTCTATTCTATCTCGCCAATCATATGGGAGAGCCTTATCATATTCGCAAAAAGCATTAAAAAGCTCACTTATCACTTTGAATACTTTAAATTTTTGCCTTGCTACATGTTTGTGTTGATAAAATCTTTGCCATAAAAATTTTCTCAACATTTTATCAGTTTCTTGCATTTCTTCAGAAAATGCTACAATAGCCTGACCTGCATTTCTTATATCATCTTCTGATTTTGGCTTTATTTGCAATATTCTTCTTTGTGTTTCCGCAATTACATCTAAAATCATAGTCCCCATTATTTCACGAACAATTTGCGCATTAAAGCGACTTCTTGTTGTATTTGGATATTTTTCTTTTGTCTCTGAGATAAGTTTGGCGATTAAAGGTATATGTTCTAATTCTTCTAAAATAAAATATCCAGCAGCAAGCCCATCATCTAAATCATGGCTATTGTAAGCTATATCATCTGAGATACCTGCTATTTGCGCCTCTAAAGATGCGTGAGTGTTTAACATTAAATCTGTTTGTTTACTAACCCATGCCAGTGTTGTTTCTAGCTTATTTTCTAATATGGGACCATTATGTTTTACTAATCCTTCCAAACTTTCCCAAGTAAGATTTATTCCATCAAAATTTGGGTATCTATTTTCTAGTAAGGTAACAACCCTTATAGTTTGATCATTATGATCAAAGCCACCATATTCTGCCATACATTGTTTAAGAGCCACCTCACCTTCGTGAGCAAAAGGTGTATGACCTAAATCATGCGCTAACGCACAAGTTTCCGCCAAATCTTCATCTACATAAAATGACCTTGCAAGAGAGCGTGCCACTTGTGCCACTTCAATACTATGTGATAGCCTAGTTCTATAATGGTCACCTTCACTATAAACAAATACTTGAGTTTTGTGTTTAAGGCGCCTAAATGCTCGTGAGTGTATTACTCTGTCCCTATCCCTTTGAAATGCAGTTCTAGTTTTACTAGGTAATTCTTTGTGTATTCTGCCTCGGCTAGTTGATGGTCTACAAGCATAAATAGCCTTACCATCGCTATGTAAAAAATTTTTTATATTTTGCTCATTTATAGGTTTTACTGTTACTGCCATAATAATTTAACCTTTTTATTTTTTATGCTATACTGTTACATATAATGATTAAAAAATAGAAAAAAAGCAAGTATCTAGAAGGAAATATTACTATGCAAGACAAAGTTTTTCTAATATCTAATGCGGCCACAAAACGTATAGAATATTTAATTGATAAAAATAATTATGGCCCTGACACACGGCTTAGGATTAAAGTTGACGGTGGTGGTTGTTCTGGTTTTCAATATAGTTTTGATTTCGATACAAAATTAGATAAAGATGATTTTATATTCAAAAAAGATACAATAGAAATAATCATTGACAGTATTTCTATGAATTTTTTAAATAATGCTAAATTAGACTATATAGATGAACTTGGAGCTGCTAGTTTTAAAATTAAAAATCCAAACGCTACTGCGGCTTGCGGTTGCGGTAATTCATTTTCTGTTAATTTATAGTGTTATTTTTTTGCAGTATTTTTTAGCTGTTCTAAAGGCAGATATGGTAAAACTCCATTACCACCATTGCCATCTATTATGTATTTTTTACTATTTTGCATTATTTCTTGCATAGTTTCTATATACATACGTTTTGCTGTTACATCTTTTGCCTGCCGATAGGCATTATAAACAGATACAAATCTATCAGCATCACCAGTTGCTACATTGATAACTTTTTGTTTATATGCTTCTGCTTCTTGCATCAACTGTTCTGCACGTCCTCTTGCCTCTGGGATTATTTTATTGCGATAAGCATCGGCCTCATTCCTTAGGCGTTCTTTATCAGCTTGAGCTCTTAGTACATCGTCAAAAGCCTCAACTACTGGCTGTGGTGGATTTACTTGTTGTAGCTGTACCTCGTTAATTGTAATACCAGAATTATAATCATCAAGCATGGATTGCATTAGCTCTTTGGTTTGACTTTCAATCAAGGCTCTTGAACCTGTTAGTGCTTTTTGGATTTCTGTTTTACCTATTATCTCACGCATTGCACTTTCAGCAACTTTTTTAATTGTTTTCTCAGAATTTCTAATTTCAAATAGATATTTGCCCGCATCAGATATACGCCAAAGAACAACAAAATCAATATCTATAATATTTTCATCACCTGTAACCATTAAACTTTCATCTGGAATATCCATAACAGTGCTACCCGCAGTGCTGTTAGTTCCGCGAATGTTAGCACCTCTAAAGCCAACTTCAATTCTGCGTTCAAAAGTAACATTTACCTTTTGTATAGTTTGTATAGGCCATGGAGCATGATAATTAAGCCCAGGTATAGTCTTCGTATCTGTCCATTTACCAAAAGTCATAACAACTGCATGTTCTTCTGGTAAAACTCTATAAAGACCTGTGAATAACCAAATAGCTATGATTATAAAAAAAACTGCAATAAAACCAGATTTATTTTGTGGTGATGGTGTCAATGATTGTATTTTATCTTGAGCACTACGCAATATATCATCAATATTATCACCATTTGGGAGTTTTCCGCCCTTGCCACTGTTACGGCTGGTTTTACTACGTATATCAGAAACATTACTTCCCCAAGGTGTTTCTGTTTTTTTTGTAGATTTTTTATCTTTATTTTTACCCCATGGGTTTTTGTCATCTTTATCTGTCATTTTTAAGCTCTTATTTTTTTATTTCCAACTAATTACTTATCATTTTCCATTTAGATATAGCAACTTTTGTTCTGCCACCACCTTTAGCAACTCTTGTAATTGTAATTGATAATTTTCCTCTTGCCGTTGCTGATATATTTTGTTTTGGGTTGCCATATTTGTCAAGCTTATAAAATGTCATTAAAACAGGCATTTCAATAACCCAACGATAAATCCCCCTAAATGGTCCTTCTCTTTTTATAATTGCACGTCCGTTAACTATGGTAATCAAGGCATAGTTACTTTCTATAACTTCTTTTTTCAATTTGGCTCTGGTAATATAATTGGTAAAATCTTCCCAGCCGCTACGAACAAAAAAAGATTGTATTTGTTTAAAATGCTCATTTGCATTGCGTGCATCAAAGCTCATTAAATCAGCGGCATGTTGCATAGCCCAATCTAATATTTCATTTTTTGTTACATGTGGTATTGAATAATCAGTAATTGTACTACCATAAGGCCTGTATTGTAAAAAATCTGGTAATTCATTTTTAGCTTTTGTATCAACATCAATAGCAGCATTATCTGCCTTTACAACAGATATTGAAGTAAAAAATATAAACAAAATGACTATAATATATTTCAATAAACTATTCCTAATTTAAAATAATGTTCCTTTAGTGTAAATCTTAGGCAGCATCAGTATAAGCATCTTTTGCCATGTTACGCAATACGTAATGTAAGATACCGCTATTTTTGTAATAGTCAAGTTCATCTTCTGTATCTATACGGCAAAGCACAGTAATTTCTTGTTTACTGCCATC
>JALTWL010000047.1 GCA_027047045.1 Micavibrio sp. | reverse complement strand
AAGTTAAAGTAATTGATGATATAAAATTATGGGTAGAGAATTTATTTAATGAAGCTATTTCTTCTAGGGCTTCTGATATTCATATTGAACCTCAAAAAGATTTTTTGTTGATAAGATTTCGTATAGATTGAGATTTACATTCTATATATAAAGTAGATAAATCTTATCAAGATCCTATAATTACACGTATAAAAATTTTATCACGTTTAAAAATTGATGAAAATAGAAAACCTCAAGATGGACAAATAGTTTTTCCTTATAAAAATAAAGATACTATGGAAATAGAGGATGTAGATATGAGAGTATCTACTTTTCCTATACTTTATTGAGAAAAAGTAGTTATAAGAATTTTAAGAAAAGACGTTTCTTTATTAAACTTAGATAATTTGTGATTTTTGTCTTTCAATTTAGATATGATCAAAAAGTCTTTAAACTTACCTGAATGACTAATTTTGGTCGCATGACCTACATGAAGTTGAAAAACTACTACTTTATATGCAGTTTTAAATTATTATGATCCTAGTAAATATAATATATCTACCTTGGAAGATCCTGTAGAATATAAAATTCCAGGTATTAATCAATCTGAAGTTAAACCAGAAATAGGTTATACTTTTGCAAATGGTTTAAGAACTCTTTTGAGACAAGATCCAGATATTATTTTAGTTTGAGAGATTAGAGATCATGAAACAGCTAAGTTAGCTGTGGAAGCATCTTTGACATGACATTTAGTTTTATGAACTATTCATGCTAATAGAGGTATATGAGTTGTAGAAAGACTTACTAATATGTGAATAGAGAAATTTTTAGTAGCTTCTTCTTTAAATTTAATAGTATCTCAAAGATTAGTTAAAAAATTATGTACTTGTGCTGAACCTTTGGAAGGTGATGAGTTAAAGGAAAAAATGGAATTTTTACAAACAGAATTATTTTGAATTTTTGAGAATATTAAAAGTAATATAAATTTAAAAAAGCCTAAATGATGTCCTAAATGTTATTATACTTGATATTATTGAAGGTTATGAGTTCATGAAGTTATTCCAATTGATAAAGATTTTAGGCATTTAATAATGAATAAATTAGATTTAAGAGAATGGGAAATAATGATAAAAAGTAAATGATTTTTGAATTTATATCAAGATTGATTGATTAAAGCTGCTATGTGACTTACTGAAATTAAACAAGTTTTGTCTTTTAAATCTATTTAAGAAATAACATATGAATATTGAAAAACTAACAGGTTTTATTTTATCTAATATTGATTATTTTAATGAAGATGAATTGAATTATTT
>JALTWL010000045.1 GCA_027047045.1 Micavibrio sp. | reverse complement strand
AATTTAGATGGCTCTGTACAAATAAAATTAAACCAAAATACCCCAGAAAATTTTTGTCGTCCATCAGTAGAGCCAATGGTAAGAGATTTAATAGATATATATGGTGCAAGTAGCGTGCTTGCGCTGATATTAACAGGAATGGGACATGATGGGCTTAAAGCATGTACAAAATTATCAGAACAAGGCGGGGTGGTTTTTGCACAAAATAAAGAAACCAGTGTTGTTTGGGGTATGCCTGCTGCTGTTGCAAATGCGGGCATTTGCTCTAAACTGTTACCAATAGAAGATATTGGTGAGGAGTTAAAATTATATTTATCAGATAGTTAAATTTAAAAAATAGGGGTTTTTGAACTTTGGAAGATAGAACATTTCATATATATGAAAAAATATTAAAATCAGAATCTGGTCTTATTATTACAAAAGATAAGGGCTATTTACTAGAATCTAGGCTTTTACCTATTGCCAAAGAGATTGGCTGTGAAAATTTAGACGAACTTGCAAGAAAAATAGAACAGCCATTTGAAAAAGAGCTTCGGAAATCTGTGGTTGAGGCAATGACCACAAATGAAACCTCATTTTTTAGAGATACAAGGCCTTTTGATAATTTAAGAGATGTAATATTGCCATTTTTCTTAAAGAAAAATGCAATAACAAGACGGATTAGAATTTGGTCTGCTGCTTGTTCTAGTGGGCAAGAACCATATTCAATTGCTATGATAATTAAAGAAATGGAAAGCAAATTTACAGGTTGGAATATAGAAATTATCGCAACTGACTTGTCTGAGGATATTTTGGATAAAGCAAAAAAAGCAGAATATACTCAATTTGAAGTACAAAGGGGCTTGCCTATTCAACTATTAGTAAAATATTTTGAACAACAGGGCGACAAATGGTGCATCAAAGATGATATTAGACGTATGATAAAATTCAAAACATTAAATTTACTTGGCGAATATTCACTAATTGGAAGCTTTGATATTGTATTTTGTAGAAATGTTTTAATATATTTTGACCCAGATACTAAAGCGCAAATATTAAATAAAATATATAAAGTTTTAAGTAAAGATGGTGTGTTGTTATTGGGAGGTGCAGAAACTGTCATAGGACTAGATGTTGAATTTAAGGGTGTAGAGGGACAAAGAGGTATGTATAGACCAAAAGAGGGTAGTTTTTTAAAAGATGAAGCCTCTGTTGGCAATCAGTCTTCTTTTGGAACTAGCTAGAGCTAGGCTGTTAGCAATATCAATATAGTACTACTTATCATAATGCCGATACCTGCAGATATATTTGCTTTTTCTTGATGTTTGGTTATTTTGTAAAATATTAGTATCCAAACAGGTGCTAGCAGTACCAAAGCATTTGGATATGCGGGGTTATCTATAAATGCAAAAGATGATATTTTGCTGGCTATTTGGGCAATCCAAAATAAAGCAAGCAACAAGCTTGCAAATAGTAGCTTTTTTTCTAGATAAATTTTACTTTTACTTACAGTTATTTTACTTATTTTCTGTTGAAAATAATATGCAGACGTAAATATTAAGGCAAAAATTGACTGTACAACCATATATCCATATACACCACCAACTAGTTCAGAGTTATTTAATGCTATCTTGGCAAGTAAAGCATTAACTGAATAGCCAACAATCACAGGAAGCATTAGCTTAAATCCTTCCTTGCTAATATGACATTTATTCATTTTTGAGGCAAAATAGCTAATTGCTATAATTGTTAAAATAATCCCAATAGTTTTAATTGGGGTATGTAGGTAAGTCTTTAGGTCGCTTGGCTGGACAAAAAACCAGCTTATAAATATGGTGGGAACCATTAGTGGGACAAGCCTTGATACTACTCCTCCACCTAGCTGAGCGGCGACATTAAGGGTACGAATATCTGCAAATCCTGCAATTATACCTGTCATTGCAACTAGTATGTAATATATGGAATTTGTTGGTAGTTCAATTATAAAAATAAACGGCACAAGCAATAGCAAAGTAAAAAATCTAGAAATTATTACTAACAATATTCCAGATAGTTTAAAATATTGGTTAGTAAGCATAGCAGCAGCACTAAAAATCCCCGCCGCCAAAGCAAGTAATATCCATATATTATCTATTGACAACATGCAATTTACTTTCAGTTATATTTGTATCATTGTTGTGTAGATTTGCATTGTCTATATATAGGAAATCTGCCTTATTTTTTAGCGAGTTAAAAATATCGCCATCAGTACCGGTCATCCAACATTGCCCACCAAGATGCATGCTCATATCAAATAAAATTTCACGCCTGTCACTATCTAAATGAGCGGCTATTTCATCTAGTAATAATATTGGAGCTTTTGCCTTTTCTGCTTTGATAAGACGGGCGCTTCCCAATGTTAGCGCCATTAAAAGCCCCTTTTGCTCCCCAGTTGAGCATTGCTCTGCAATAATATTATGCCCCTTGTGAAACACAACAAAATCAGTTTTATGAGTGCCATATTCTGCCCCACCAGTAATCGCATCTTTGGCACGGCTATTTTTAAGTAATTCTTTGAACTTATCTTCAACAGTGATGGCGGGGCTATTTAAAAGTTCATTTTCTACCCAGCCGTTCAATCTTATTTCTGGTAGGGGAAATATATTGCTGTCTAAATGATTTTCTACACATGCCTTTTGTAGCCTTTCAACCATCACCAACCTTGCCGCTGCAATAGACATAGCGCTGTCAGCAATGATAGTTTCGAGAGATAACAACCAGCTGCTGTCTATATTTTCAATTCCTTTGTTTTTTAAAAGATAAGAACGTTCTCGCAGGGCTTTGTTGTATCTGTTTAATCTTCCCAAATGCGATGGTTCAAAATTAAATATTATTTGGTCTAAAAAACGCCGTCTAATTGAGCTACCATCTAAAAATAATCTATCCATTTGGGGGGTTACCCATATAATTGAGCAATATTCAGATAAAGTGGCCTGTCCTTTTTGAATTTCACTTTCTATTTTAACTATCCTACGGTTGTTTTTTATGTCAATTCCCGTACCAATTTTAATATCACCAAAATCAGTATTTAACTCTGCGGAAACTGCCCAAGCCATAGATTTATTATTATAGTTTACTATATTTTCAAGCTTTGCATGTCTAAGCCCACGCCCAGGGCTTAAAAAACTAATTGCCTCTAATATATTGGTTTTTCCTGCCCCATTTTTACCAGTAACTACGACCGCCTTTGCCTTTAAGCGCAAAGAAATATCGTCGTAACATCTAAAATTAAATAATCGTAGTTTTTTGACAGCAAGCCCCATCAATTCACCTATATTTTAATGAATAGCCATGAATTATTACATATTTTATATAGCTAAATATAGATTAAAATTTTCTATTTGGAGGTTTTTTATAATTGGGTCTATTCATTAAAATAACATTTAAGCCTGTGCGATGCCCAAATATAACTGTTTTTGCGTTGTTGATATGTTTACCATATGTTTTTAATTTTGGTATTTTGGAATTTGGCATATATTTTTTATAGAATTTTAATATTTGTTTTTGAGTGGTTTTGGTTAGCCCAGAATGTTTACTATCGTTCATGTCTATATTTGGCGCATGTTCTTTTAGGTAAGATTTTCCTTTATGTTTTAGCTTTTTAATAATTTCCTCACTTTTAATATCGCTTTGAAAATTATTTCCTAATTCATCAAATTTATCTATTATTTGTGGTGCAACAAAATTTATCCAGTTAATATGGTTATCTTCGTAAAAGCTACGCAATGTTATGCTGTCAAAAAAAGCCTCAAAAGCCGCAGCAACCGCAGCGCCATTATTTAAATTTTCTTCTTTTGTTAGGGTTTTTTCTGCGGCTTCAACTATATTTTTAAATCTTTTTCGCATTTGTTGCAAAGGTCCTTTAGTTTTAAACTGATTTTTAGGACCATATGGACTGCCATAGGCAAGCTCTAACGCTATTTGTGTCTGTTGAGCATAAGCATCAGCCTCTATTGAAAATGACAATTTTATTGCTGTTTGTGGAGTATGAGAGGAATTTGGAAATATATCATTTACTGTATATTGTAAAGCATGCACGGCCTCATGCCCAATGACAAGCGCTAAATATTCCGCGTCTGTGGTCGGGGCAAGTATAATTTTTTTACTGCTAGGATCGCAAAGCCCGCCGGCCCCCATTGACGATGTTCTGCTTTCATCAAATTCTATTACATATCCAGCTTTTGTCATTCGCTTCAATATATCTCTGCCTGTGTCGCTTTGTGATAAAAGAAAAAGTGCATCTTCAAATGTTTTTTTATTTCTTTTTTCTTTGGTAGCTATTTGTTGTTTTATCCATTCTTTTTGAGCCTTATTTGCATTTGGGCTAATTTTATATTTTGTAGTTGTGCCTTTAAAATTTACTTTTACTTTGGGGCGCGCTAAAAACTTTTTATTTTTTCCTGCAGGAACGCTCCAGTTATTTTTATTAAATTTTTTACTAAGCGCATTTGGAATTAAGTGTGGAGTTTTATTTTTACTGTGAAATATATTATTTAAATTGACGCAACCAAGGGTTCTTCTCAAGGTTATTCTCCCATAAGATAGTTAAAAATATTTAATCTGTTTCAAGTTATCACTTTTAGATTTTAGGACGGTATGGGTAAAATTTTAGTTAATTTATTTATCGTTATATTTACCAATACCACACTTTTAAGAAGTGATATATAGACGTGATTGTCCATATAATTATTATTAAAACACATTTTTTTGTAAAAATATATAATAAAATTACAAAAAATGGGTAGGCTTCAGTATGTGAAGTTATCCTACCCATTTTGAATATTGTCTATTGGCTAGTTTTTCTTTATTTTTTAAGCCCTTTAACAGCGCGAGCAACATGCTCTTTTCCAGTTTTTAAGACTTGCTCTGCAACTGGTTTTGCTTCTTCAACTTTGCTTTTTGCTGCTTTTTTAACATCATTAAAAGCTTTTTTAGCATTTCCATATGCAATAGAGCCTTTTTCTGCTGCTTGCATGGCAAGTAATGCTCTTTTAATTTCTCTTTCCTGTTTTTTTTGGGGGTCATTATATTCCTTAACAGTTTTTTCTACTTTTGCTTGGGTATCTTTAATAATTTTTTTTAAGTTCATCTTATTTTCCTCATTTAATTTGTGTTTCTGGTTTATGCCGTAATAGTAGAATCACTTACTTTTGATTCTGCCTGCTTAGATGTTAAACGATTATGGGAAATATTGCAACTGTTATTCTAATTAGTTTAATATTTTGTTAATAGGGTACTTGTAGTTATCTTATAAATTTGTAATAGTGTTTGTTGAGCGTGTTTCAATTCGTTAATTTTAAAATTACAGTATAATTAAAATTAAGTAGATGGTATGAGTGAAAATGTTAAAATTTTAGTTGTTGAAGATAATGACTTTGTTAGAATGCAAATCACTTCTTTTCTAGAAGATGGTGGCTATGAGGTGGTTGGGGCATCTGATGGTGATGATGCACTTGATTGTTTGGACAGTGATATAAAAATTGCATTAGTAGATGTTAGAATGGAGCCTATGGGAGGATTTGAATTTATAACATTTATGCAAGAAGATGGATATAACATACCGGTTATACTTGTAACCGGCGACCAAAGTCCAGATTTGCTGTCAAAAGCGGGGCAGTTTGATGTTGCAACCGTTCTTTTGAAGCCAGTACAAAAAGATAGGTTATTAGCTATGGTTGGACGTCTAATTGATAGAAATTAGGCCAGCTAAAGATTGAGAGTAATATGGTTAATATTTATAAAGTGAGTGTTACTTATTTAAGCAGATGGTATTTAAAACCGCCCATGATTGCTATTTTATTTGGGGCTGTATTTTTGCTATCTGCTTGTGGTCAGGCTAAAGTTCCGAGTGCTAGAACTCCAAGTGTTCCCCCTGCAGTTACACCTTACGAAAATACAAAATCAATAGGAGATGCTAAACAAAGTATTGTTAAACTGCCATTACTTAAAGATGTACTTGTGCCAAAACCCATGAATTCTGAGCCACTGCCAGAAATGGAGGTTGGACCATTTGAGCTACGTGAAGAAACCTTGGCTGGAGCTTTACAACTTATCTTAGCAGATTTAAATATATCTATGGCGTTTGAAACAAATAAGGGGCTTACAAAAAAAATTACAGTTGCTAATTTGCAAGGTAAACTAAATGATGTAGTTGACAAAGTTTGTAGTCTTGCTGATTTATACTGTTCTTATAAGAACGGAATTTTAACTATTAAAGAAAGTGAAGTTTTTATTGTTGACCTTCCACCAGTTGCCAGTAGCACATCAACAACAGGAAGTACAGGAACAACGGGAAGTACAGGAACAACGGGTGCATCGGCATATACAAGTATTACTACAGCGCTTGAGGCTATTATTGGCAATGAAGTGAGTGTTGATTATACTACTAGAGTGCTCGTTTATACAGCCACACACCGTTCTAACAAATATGCTGAAGAATATTTTGATAAACTTAGAAAAAATACTGCCTTAATAATATTTGAAACGCATATTTGGGAAGTAAGCCTAAATAATGAAAATCGTACAGGTATAAACTGGACTGGTATGTTAAAAAATATTGGGAATTTTGATATAGATATCAATATACCTGGGGGGGCTCCTTCTGGTATTGCAAGTCCAGTGGCAATTACACCTACATTTAGTGGTAGTGGCAATTTAAGTTTTAATTCAATTTTACAATTTATATCTGAATATGGGGCAGTCAAGACTGTATCTCAACCTCAAATAACTGTAATGTCTGGCTCTTCAGCTAACTTGGATATTAGGCAATCAGAAAACTATGTTAGTGAATTTTCAAGAACTCCAAGTACGGTTCCTGGGGTGCCTGATACTATTTCTACTTCAACTGATACAGTTGAAACAGGTCTCAAAGTATCCATTACAAGCGCGTGGGATAAATCAACTGTAT
>JALTWL010000044.1 GCA_027047045.1 Micavibrio sp. | reverse complement strand
TTTTGGCAAAATTTGCAAAATAGCGTTGCTAACTTTACCCCAAAATCTATGCTTTTGATTGGTGCGGGTGGTGCGGCCAGAGCAGTTCTTTACTCGGCAATAAAAAATGATGTAGAAAAAATATATATGGTTAACCGTACACGTACACGTACAGAAGCCTTAGCACAAGAATTTGCTAACAGTGGTGTGAGGATAAAGGTTGCAGATTTTAGCAATATTGCAGATATTTTAAAAAATGAACATATAGATTTATTGGTGAATAGTAGCTCAATTGGAATGGCGGGCGGTGGCGTTAGCTTTGACTTATCACTTTTCGATAATTTGCAAAAAGGCGCGGTCGTGTATGACTTGGTTTATACACCATTGCTAACCGATTTACTTGCCTTTGCCAAAGAAAAAAATTGCCAAATAGTTGATGGTTTAGGTATGTTGATTTGGCAGGCAATGCCTGCTTTTGAAAAATTTTTCGGTATTTTGCCTAAAATAGATAATCAAGTAAGAGAATTATTATTAAAATGATAGACAAAAATAAAAAAATTCTACATATAGTTGGCGCAGGGCTAGCGGGAAGTGAGGCAGCTTGGCAGGCAGCAAATTTGGGTGTGAATGTAGTCATACATGAAATGCGCCCACAAAGAATGACCGATGCCCACAAAACAGATAAATGTGCGGAGCTTGTTTGTTCTAATTCCTTTAGGTCAGATGACTGGGAGTTTAACGCAGTTGGGCTTTTGCACGAAGAAATGCGTCGTTGTAACTCTTTGATAATGAAGGCAGGCGACACAGCAAAAATTCCCGCGGGCTCTGCCATGGCGGTTGACAGAGAATTATTTTCAAATGAAGTCACAAAAACACTTAAAAGCCACCCCAATATAGAAATTGTAACAGAAGAAGTGCAAGGGTTGCCCCCGCAAGATTGGGAGCATGTGATAATTGCAACTGGCCCTCTTACAACTGTTGAACTTGTAGAGGAAATAAAGGCTCTAACGGGAGAAGATTCGCTTTCATTTTTTGATGCGCTTGCCCCGATTGTCCATGCAGATAGTATCAATATGGATATAGCTTGGAAACAGTCACGCTATGATAAAATCGGCAATTGTGGCGGTGATGGAAAAGACTATATAAACTGTCCCATGAACAAAGAAGAATATGAGAAATTTATTGCTGCCTTACTTGTAGGCGAGAAAACAGAATTTAGGGAATGGGAAAAAAACACTCCATATTTTGAGGCTTGCCTGCCAATAGAGGTAATGGCAGAGCGTGGAATTGATACGCTTAGATACGGACCAATGAAGCCTGTTGGA
>JALTWL010000043.1 GCA_027047045.1 Micavibrio sp. | reverse complement strand
CCATACAAAGGAAAAACAGAAAATATACCTGTAAGATTTCCTCCAGCCCATCCCTTATGCCGCTGCCAAACATACGCCAACATAAAAAAAGAGCAAATAGCCTACACAGTAGAAAGACCGCCACAAAAGAAACTAACTCCAGCTCAAAAACAGTTAGAAGAAGAATTTAACAATCTAACTCCAGAAGAAATACACAACAGAGTAAAAGCCCATCAAGGAGCTGTATGGTATAGATTGCCAAGAGATTGGAAACAAAAACATTTAAAAGATTTTTTAGGGAGAAAATTATTAAAACACTTTGAAGAACACGGAAAAGAGGTAGGGGCTTCTACAGTCGAAGAATACAAAAAAATAGCAGATGAAATAATAAAAAATCCAGATGAGATATATGTAGAAAGAATAATAACCTATCTAAAAGGAAAACCAAAAGAAGACACAACCTTTATTTTTTACAAAGGAAACCTAAAAGTAGTTTCATCAGATGACGCACTTTCTATAAATTCTTTCTATCCAGAACCACTTGACAAATACATAGAAAGAACTGAAAATGAAAAAATAAAAGGAATTTTAAAAGGAAATGCAGATTGGGGATTAATCAAAATCAAATAAATGAGCTTATTGAAGACTGGGACTGGGCAGTAAATGATAGTGCAAAAAACCCAAATGACCCATGGTATAAAGCCTTTGTTGACCCAGATGTGAATGATGTAGAACTAAAAACAAGAGATAAAATTCACGATTTAGGACTGGATAATCATCCAGAAGTTATAAAATTAGACAAACAAGCAATAAAATATGTTTTAACAGAAGTAGGAGCATCATACAGAAAAAAACCCCCGCAAGCAAAAGACAAAACCCGCTGGTGGTGGCATTTAGACGAAATATCAGAAGGAAAATACCCAGCAGAGCTTTTGCCAGAGCATTTAAAAGAAATCTACCTCAAATATCTATCTCACACTTAACTCTAACCTTAAAAATTCCATCCATAATCATTTTGTCAGGAATAATTTCAACAGCCTTTACAACAACTCTAGGCTCATACCTTCTAATAGCTCTTATAATTTCCTGTTTTAACCTCTGAAAAGCCACAGTTGACGGCTTATCAACAATAGACCAATCAACCCCAAAATCCCTATCAAGTGGCACACTACCTTTACGAGTATTTATTATCACTTTAACATTTTGAACAATCTCATCTACTCCACTTAAACCAAACCTATAACCACTATTAGAAAAATTATCAATCCAAACTTCCATCAGTTATACTCCTTAAGTTTCACCTTTACATAAATGGCAACAATGTT
>JALTWL010000041.1 GCA_027047045.1 Micavibrio sp. | reverse complement strand
AGCTCATACGCACCAAGCTCTATAATATTTAAAAGTAGCAGTTCAATTTGTCTTGGATTTTTACCATTTAATGCGATGGTGACTATTTCTTTTATATCTTCTTTTCTATCCTGATAGCCATTTATTATTTTAGCTAATATTTCTGTGTCGGCAGGTACAAATAAATCACCATCCATATCAAAGCCAAGACGATGCTTATTATATTCAGCCAAAACTGACAATATATCCTGTGCTTGATGTTCTGCTTGATATAATATTTGCACAGCCGCTAGTCTTGCGGCTCTTTTACGAGCTTTTTTTGAGCCTTCATTTAATTTAACATCACGTTTAATAGACATAGCTGTTATTTATTATTTTCTTTTATTTGTTCATTTAAGTTACTAACAAAATCATTATAGTCTGTAACTTCTCTAAAATCCTTATAAATAGAGGCGTATCTTATATAAGCGACTAAATCTATTTTTGCAAGTTCTTCCATTACATATTCGCCTATCATTACACTTGTTATGTCAGAATTGCCACTTTCTTCTAATTTTCTAATTATTGTATTTACCGTACATTCTATATCACTAGTATCAACTGGGCGTTTTTGGAGCGGAAGATGTAAAGAACGCAGGAGTTTTTCCCGACTAAAAGGCTCTCTACTACTATCTGTTTTGATAACAGTTAATTCACGTAATTGCACTCTTTCAAAAGTTGTAAATCTTGCCTCACATTCCCCACAAGTTCTACGCCTTCTAATTGTTGCCCCATTTTCAGCAGGTCTTGAATCTTTTACTTGTGTATCTGGATTACTGCAAAATGGACATTTCATAATTTTACACTCCTAATTTGAAGAATAAATTGGATAAGTTGCACATATATCTTTAACCTTTTGATTGATTTTAGTTTCAACTGCAAAGTTGTTTTCTAAACCATTTTGGGCAAGCCCGTCTAAAATTTCTAATATCATCTCACCAACAAGTTTAAATTCAGCAGTACCAAATCCTCTGGTAGTTGCGGCAGGGCTACCCAATCTGATACCTGATGTTATCATTGGTTTTTCTGGGTCAAAGGGAACTGCATTTTTATTACAAGTAAGCCCTGCTTTTTCAAGTGATATTTCAGCATCTCTGCCAGTAAGTCCTTTAGGACGTAAATCTACAAGCACCATATGGCAATCAGTGCCTCCTGACACTATATCAAGCCCACCTTTTTTAAGTGTTTTTGCCAATATTTTTGCATTATCTATTACAGATTTTGCGTAAATTTTAAAATCATTCTTAAGTGCCTCACCAAAAGCAACAGCTTTGGCAGCAATTACATGCTCTAAAGG
>JALTWL010000040.1 GCA_027047045.1 Micavibrio sp. | reverse complement strand
GGATATATGAGATGATTGAGTTATGGACAAGTATTTGTCTTCGACTCAGATAGTATATCTAGGGTCAGAGTAGTAACTAAATTAAACCTAGAAAAGGGAGAAATATCATGTCAAATGACGTAACACTTACCGCAGCTCTGCGTGCTAACTTAAACTCACTGCAAAGAACTCAAGGCTTGCTAGATTTAACGCAAGGGCGTCTTGCAACTGGTAAAAAGGTAAATAGTGCTTTGGACGATCCAACAGCATTTTTTGCTTCTCAATCTTTGTCTAATCGTGCGGGCGACCTTAACCGTCTATTAGATGGTATGGGGCAAGCCATACAGGTGATTAAAGCTGCAGATGAAGGTATTTCAACTTTGACTAACTTAGTAAAACAAGCACAGTCAATTGCTGAAACTGCACGTGATCAGGCATCTGGCGCTGCTGTGATTACAACTGGTAATATGACACAGTCTGAGCAAGCTGACTTGACCTCTATTACTGGTATTGCTGCTGGTGACCAATTTAGCCTGCAAGCAGGAAGTGGTAATCCAACTGTTACATTTACCATTACAGCTGGTATGAGTCTTGCTGATTTGGCTAACCAAATTAACTCAACATCTGGATTTTCTGCTCAGATAGTTGCAGCAGGTTCTGCTGGTGGTGCTGATGATAGACGTCTTGAAATTAGAACCACTAATGGTGAGGATTTAATTTCTGCAGATGTTACTAATACCCCGCTTGCAACATTTGATGGTTTGGCAGATTCTAGCGGTACTTTTGATGGTACTCAGGCAGCTACCGGGCAGCCACCAGCTGACAGAGTGCAGTTAGAGGCTGACTTTAACGCCATTCGTACACAAATTGACCAGTTAATCCAAGATACAGGCTACCGTGGTACTAACCTACTTAACGGTGATAGCTTGACTGTTCAATTTAATGAGAAAAATACATCTTCTATCACAGTTGCGGGTGTAACATTTAATGCTACAGGATTGAATATATCTGCGGCTACATTTGATAGTGATGCTAATATTCAGAACTCTTTGAATGAAATCACAGCATCTTTGGATACTCTAAGAGCACAAGCACGCACATTTGGTGGTAACTTGTCAGTTATTCAAAATCGTGAAGATTTCACTAAAGGTCTTGTTAATACCTTAAAAGAAGGTTCTGACAAGCTTGTACTTGCTGACCAAAATGAAGAGGCTGCAAAACTTCTTTCTCTTCAAACAGCTCAGCAATTGGGTATTACATCTCTATCTTTAGCATCTCAGGCACAACAGTCTGTATTGCGTTTATTCTAATCTTACAGATAGAAGTAAAGCGAGTAAATATCGGTGGCTCTTTTGGGGTCACCGATTATTTTTATTATGCGAATATACTTGCACAATTTGCAATTAGAAATTATCATCAAGATTAGTGTTTATTAAAGTTACGAAATAGGAGATTTTATATAAAATGCCTTCACCAAGACAAGCCTCCCCAGAATTACAACAAGCAATGAATGAATGCCGTGAACAAGTAAATAGAACATTAGACAATTTACTTGCCGTAGAAGATTGGGCAGAAGCATCTTTATTTGAGGCGATGAGATATGGTGTTTTAAATGGTGGTAAACGTCTTCGTCCATTTTTAGTTGTGCAGGGCGCTAAGATTTTTGGTGTTGATGAATATAGAGCTAGAAGGGTGGGGGCGGCAGTTGAGCTATTGCATAGCTATTCTTTAATCCATGATGATTTACCTGCTATGGATAATGCTGATATGCGTCGTGGTAAAGCATCACTCCACAAAAAATATGATGAGGCAGCAGCAATTTTAGCTGGCGATGCTTTACTGACAATGACTTTTGAAATTTTATCTGATAGGGAAACTCACGAAGACCCAAGAGTTAGAGTAGAGCTTGTCAAAGAACTTGCAAGCGCTGCTGGTGGTCATGGTATGGTTGGTGGGCAAATGCTTGATTTAATTGGGGAAAGAGAAGAATTTGATATAGGTACAATTAGTCGTCTGCAAAGGCTTAAAACGGGCAAATTGATTATGTTTTGTTGTGAGGCAGGGGCAATTTTAGGTAAAGCAAATCCAGCTCATAGGCAAGCACTTAGGAATTATGCGCATGATTTGGGCATGGCATTTCAACTAACAGATGACTTGCTTGATATTGAAGGCAGTACAGAGGAAATAGGTAAAGATGTTGGGCAAGACGAAAGGGCAGGTAAGGCTACATTTGTATCTGCAATGGGAATTGAGGCTGCCAAAATGCGGGCTGAAATGTTATGTGCACAGGCAAGGGCTCACTTAAAAATATTTGATGGTGGACGTGGTGATATTTTAAAAGAACTAACTAACTACGTTCTTGCAAGGCGTGTTTAGATTTAACTTTCTTGAAAAATGAGATATAAAATAGTAGAAAGCGGAAATGCTTTATTTTTAATACTAATCGCGGTGGCTCTATTTGCGGCACTGTCTTATGCGATTACCCAATCTGGCAGTGGAGGTGGCAGTGTTGATAGAGAACAAGAAATGCTAGCTGCTGCCCAAATAATTCAATATGTTGGTGCTATAGAACAAACAATTACTAGGCTACGCCTTGTAAATGGCTGCTCTGATACAGAAATTAGCTTTGAAAATTCAACTGTTTCGGGCTATGTTAATCCAAATGCGCCCATTGATAAATCTTGCCATATATTTGACCCCGCGGGTGGTGGTATGAGATATGTAAAGCCCAATAATTTGTGGCTTGATAAGTCAGAATCTGCATCTCGTAATTTTGGTGATTACTGGTTTACTGGAACTAATAGATATAGGGGTGTTGGAACTGATGCAGGTAATGATACTCAGCCAAATGCAAGAGAATTAGTAGTATATTTAAATTGGCTAACAAAACCAATATGTATGGCAATAAACAGGGCGTTGAACTATCCCATGACAACTGGGGAGCCACCACTTGCATCTGGAACACGTTGGGACGGTGCTTGGCAAAAATGGGTTGGCGTTTATGGTCCTGAATATTCTTACAATGTCATACCAAACGGGGTTAGCCCAGGCTATCTAAGCGGCTGCTGGTTGGGTGAAAATACCCCACGTGGTGGTTGACATTTTTACCATGTTTTAATTGCAAGATAGTTGCTTAAATATATTGATAGTTTATTTGTTACCTATAGTTGGTCATATGCTCTAAGAGCATCGGCTGCGTACATCAAAGCTGGACCACCGCCCATATATACAACCATCGCCATAGTTTCTGCAATTTCTTCTCTTGTTGCTCCTAGTCTTTTAAGTGCTTTGATATGAAACCCTATGCAGCCATCACAACGTTTAGAAACCCCAATAGCAAGCGCAATTAGCTCTTTAGTTTTTTTATCCAATACACCGTCAGCAGTGGCCTCTTTTGCAAGATTACTAAAAGCAGAAAATGCATCAGGCGATACTTTATTTAATTCACCAATATATTTAGCAATATCATTTGTTATTTCTTTGTAATCTTTGCTCATTTTTTTCTCCTTTAAATATAGTTCATTTTTTTGCTAACTCGTATAGTTTGTATCTAAGCTCATCTATACCATATTTTTTATGTGAGCTACAACAATGAGGCTCAGGAAAAGCAGCAGGGTGTTTTTTTAGCATATATTTCATATTTTCTACACATTTTTTCAATTCTTGTTTTTTGACCTTGTCTATTTTGGTTAGAATTATTTGATAAGCAACCGCCACTTCATCTAATAATTTCATAACCTCAATATCTACGTCTTTTGCTCCATGCCTTGAATCTATCAATATAAAAACTTGTCTTAGGTTAGGGCGACCCTTTAAATATTGTCTAATTAAGCTATTCCATGCTTTTATATCTTTTTTAGATGCTTTTGCGTATCCATAGCCTGGAAGGTCAACCAGTCTTAAAACTTCTCCACCAACATCAAAAAAATTAAGTTGCTGAGTTCTGCCTGGTGTATGAGATGTTCTTGCTAAATTTGCTTGCGAAGTAATGGCATTTAACAATGTTGATTTACCAACGTTAGAGCGCCCAGCAAAGGCCACCTCTGCCACAGATGTATCTGGTAGAATATCAATGGAGGTAACCCCCGCAATGAATTTGCAGTTACCAGAAAACATTTGTGCAATTGTTTTTTTTGCCTCTGTCTCCATGACTATTTTTTCTTTGTTTTAGCTTTAGTTTTAGTTTTCTTTTTTTTACCTTCATTATTTTTACTTTTAGAGGAGGTGTTTTCTATTTCTTCTGTAGTTTCTTCTTTGTCTTTATCATCAGTGTCTTTAGTTTCTTCAGAGTCTTTATTTTCCTCTAAATGCCCTAAATGTCCTCGAATAAGTGAAATTGGAACGCCCATTCTTCGCATAATTACATATTGCTGTAAAATTGTAAGAAGATTACTAAGTGTCCAATAGATAACCAAACCAGAGGCAAAATGCGCCAACATAATCGTAAATAGATAAGGGAAATAATTTTTAATCATAGCCTGTGTCGCATCGGTTGGTTTGGGACTCATACGATTTAGCATATACATGCTAAGCCCCATAAGACAAGGCCAAGCCCCAATAATCAATATATCTGGCGGTGTATATGGTAATAGACCAAATAAATTAAATATAGATGTTGGGTCTTTGGCAGATAAATCATCTATCCAGCCCCAAAATGGCTGATGCCTTAGCATAATATTAGTTAAAATCACCTTGTATAGTGAAAAGAATATAGGGATTTGTATTAACATAGGCCAACAACCACTAAATGGATTTACTCCTTCTTTTTGATAAAGCTCTAAGAATGCTTCTTGCATTTTTTGTCTATTATCATTGTATTTTTCTTTTATTTCTTTCATTTGAGGTTGTATTTTTGTAACCATAGCCATTGACTTATATGCCTTATAGCTAAGCGGAAAGGTAAGTAATTTTAACAAGATGGTTAAAATTATAATCCCAAATCCTATATGGCCTGTAATTGTACCAAGCCAAGTTAAAAGCACGAAAAGAGGTTTAGTTAAAAAATAATACATGCCAAAATCAATGACTAGCTCAAGCTTTGGTATATTGTAGGTTTTTTCATAATTTTGCAGTATATCTAATATTTTACTACCCGTGAAAAGTCGCATTGTATGTTCAATATTTTTACCTGCGGCAATTGCATATTTTTCGCCTATAATATCTGTTTGGTATATTTCATTTCCTTTTGTTCCCATTCTGGAATATCTAAGGTTATTTTCTGACATAGGATTTTCAGGAAATATTCCTGTAAACCAATATTTATCACTAATACCTATCCAGCCGTTTTTATTTTTGAATTTAATGCTTTTGCCAAGTCCAACCTCATCGTAGCTTAGCTCCTCTAGCTCTCCATCAATAAAGCCAACTGGCCCTTCATGCAGGACAAAAAAGCCAGAATAATCATCAGGTTTTCCACGTCTTGATAGTAGTCCATAAGGATATGTTTCAATATTTTTATCACTATTATTATAGATTTTTTGAGTAACTGTGAACATAAAGTGATTGTCAACTGTAATTATTTTTTCAAATATAATATTTTGCTTATTTTGCCATTTAAATATAACTCTATGTTTAATATTCGGGTTGTTTGCAACGGCAGTATTTTCAACAATATCCCAAATAGTGCTATCATTTGGAAAATCAATTTCAGAGTTAGGGGTGGGCATCCAGCCAAAATCAGCAATATAAGAATTTTTTGTTCCCTCTGGAATTAAAAGATGCACAAGCTCCTTTTTATCGGTGGTCATATAGTAGTCTTTAAAAGAAACGTCATCTATCATTGCTCCTTTTCTAGATATAGATATATTTAAATGCTCTGTTTCAAAATTAATACGTAAATTTTCTTCAGTTTTTAAAATATCATCTCTGTTTGTATATGTTTGTGTAATGGTTGACTTATTATCAACATTACTAATAACATTCTTATTTATCACATCATTGGCTTTTTTATGAGCCTCCGCCCTTTTCATGGATTCAATTCTTGGCTTTTCAAAGACAAAATAAAAACCAATTAAAATTGCAATAGAAACAGCAACAGCAATTACTATATTTTGTGGTGGAAGTTCATTTGGATTATGTGACATTTTGTAAAACTCTTTATAATTTTATTTTAGTTAGTGTTTTTATTTAATTTTGCTTTTTTACATGTTTTTTTGTCTTTATACCAGAAAAATTTATCAGGTACAGGGTCAAGTCCATGTCCCCCCCATGGATTACAGCTTAAAAATCTTTTTAAAAATAAATATCCTCCTTTAAATATTCCGTGTTTTTTTAATGCTTCAAGGGCATAAGTAGAACATGTAGGGCTATAACGACAGCTGGGAGGAAACCAAGGAGATATTACAAATTGATAGAATTTTATGATAAGTAACAAAATAAATTTAATTGGTAGTGTAAGCAAGCTTAGTAAATTCATTTTATTATTTCCTAATTATTTTTAATTTTTGTAAACAATAAATAAAATCATCTAGCAGTTTTTTATATTCTCTATCTTTTGTATTTTTACGCCCTATTAAAACAATATCTAGCCCTTCATTTTCAGAAATTATTGAGAATTTTTCTCTAACAACAGCGCGCAGTCTTCTCTTGATTCTATTTCTGGTGACAGCGCCACCTATTTTTTTAGTAACCGTAAAGCCAAAGCGATGCTTTCCTATACCTAAATTATTGGGATTTATTTGTAAAATCATTCCATGGCATACCCATTTACTGCCTATTTTTGCTATCTTTGTGAATTGTGGGCGCTTTTTTAAAGTTTCAATTTTCATCATTTTACCAACACAAAAAACGCAGTAAATACAAGATACTGCGTTCTAAATCATACTGAACAGCCATATATTTAAGCTGTTAGGCGAGCTCTACCCTTTGCCCTTCTAGCGCTTAGAATTTTGCGACCACCAACAGTGGCCATACGCGCACGAAATCCATGACGACGCTTGCGAACTAAACGGCTAGGTTGAAATGTACGTTTCATCTTGTAACTCCGTAATATAAAATAAATGCTGATTCTAAT
>JALTWL010000039.1 GCA_027047045.1 Micavibrio sp. | reverse complement strand
ATCTAAAATAAATGCATATAAATGGCGCGGTGCATATAATGCTATTTCTATGTTAAACAATCACGAAAGGCAAAAGCCCATTATTGCTGCCTCTGCTGGCAATCATGGCCAAGGCGTTGCTATGTCGGCAAAATTACTGGGGCTAAAATCTATAATATATATGCCTAAATCCACCCCACAGATGAAACAAATCGCCGTTAAAAGACATGGTGGTGGGGCAGTTGAAATCCGCCTTATTGGCGATACTTATAACCAAGCAGCCGATGCCGCCCTTAGCTTTGCAAAAGAAAATTCATATCCATTTATCCACCCATTTGATAATTTATATACAATTGCAGGGCAAGCAACCATTGCCGATGAGATTGTTCTTTCTGGCACTGGACCTTTTGATTTTGCCTTTATTCAAATTGGTGGTGGCGGGCTTGCTGCTGGTGTTTCCTCATGGCTAAAAATACATTACCCAAATATAAAAATTATTGGGGTAGAAGGTGAAGGACAAGCCGCCATGAGAGCCTCGCTTAAAGCAGGTAAAATAGTAACTCTACCAAATGTGGATAGCTTTTGCGATGGCACCGCTGTTGCTAAAGTCGGTAAGCTTTGTTTTGAAATATGCAAAAATACGATAGATGAGGTAATTACTGTTAGTAATGCTGAGGTATGCGCTGCTATTGAAACTATTTGGGAGTACAGACGCTTTATTCCAGAACCATCAGGCGCAATGGGACTAGCTGGCGTTATAAAATATGCAAAGGAAAATCCCACCCTTATAAAAAATAAGAAAATTGTATCACTTATTTGTGGCGCAAATATGGATTTTAGTAAATTAAGACTAATTTCTGCTAATGCAGCGGTTGGCGCGGATAGACAAAAATATTTAAGATTTCATATCAATGAAAAATCGGGCTCTCTTTTAAAACTAATTCAAGAACATCTGCCCGATATAAATATAACTGCTTTTCAATATGGTAAAATATCAGAAAATAAAGCTTTTCCAGTAGTTGCATTTGAAGCTTCATCACAAAAATTAGAACAAGCAATTGCAAGCCTAAAAAATGCCCACATCAAATATGAAGATGTAACCGATAGCATAGATACTAGATATAGGATAATAAATTACAATCCTGCAATTTTTAAAAATCCTATTTTTATGAATGTTCATTTTTCTGAAAGATGCGGAGCGCTTAGAGAATTTTTAAGCAAAATATCAGATATATCAAATATATGTTATTTCAATTATGTCTATACGGGTGAAACTATTGGTCGCGCTGTTATGGGATTTGAATTTGAAAATAAAAAAAATATAAAAGAATTTAAAAAACTAATCCAAAACGCACCCGTTAATTGCCAAGAAATTGATAAAGATACAAAAGGTCGTATTTTATAGTTAATTTCAAAGATATTTAGATATTTTTTATCTTTCTGGCGACTATGTAAAAAAACTTTGCGGCAATTAGAACTTCCTAATGCCAGCCTCCCCAAACACATCACTTTACATATCGCGATGCGTGGGAGGGGAGTGCTGCTTAAATTAACAGTCTAAATAATTTTAAGAATAGCTATAAAAAAAATTAGGCTATAAACCATATTACCAAGCCATACCATTTACATAATAGTGGGCGCGGGTGGTAGCTTAAATTAGCAGTATAAGTAATTTTAAAAATAATTATAAACAGTTTTGTGGCTATATTTGTTATAGACACAAAAATCTAGCACTATTAATAAATTAAGAGAGCTAGATTTATATAATTTTAAAATTTATATTTTTTTTACCTTAAACCCAGCATTAGCCAACTTTTGTTTTGCTACCTCATTTTTACGTGTTGTATCTACAAACTCAGCTAAAGTACTAGAAAACTTATTAACTTCAATAATTGCATGTGCCTTCTTTGAACGTTGCATTCTATTCATTTCACGAATGGCGTAGTCTTTTTCTTCTTTTTTAGAGTTTTCCTTCTTTGAACATTTTTAATTTTTTTATAATAGGTAGCATCAATAGTTTCAAGCAAACCAACAATATCTTGTTTTATGTCTTTTATTCTTGCACTTAATCGCTCAGTTAAATCTCTAGATGAAGAAGATACTAACCTAAATTTATTTGATAATTTAATTTTTTGATTACATGTTAATGCTGTTTGTTTTTTCTGTGTTATATTTGCCTCCATTATAATTAGATTGATTCGTTATAATATTCTAAGCTGGAATGGGGCATTACACACATCTTAGCAAATTATGTAATATATTATTGTATGCAACTAAACCACTATCAATGGAGGACGTGCAGATTTTTCTTTTACTATTTTAACTGCAGCATCTAAATTCATTGTTACCTGTTCTTTGTTGCCAAAAAAACGTAGAGTTACCTCTTTATTTTCTGCCTCTCTTTTACCGATAATTAAGCTACAAGAAATTTTTTCTGCCTCAGCGAGTGCAATTTTCTTACCTAATCTTTCTGCGCTGTCGTCATACTCAACTCTAAGCCCCTCTACAAGTAAAGCTTTGTGTAATGTTCGCGCCCAAGGTGCAACATCATCAGAAATAGGCAATATTCTTGCCTGTACGGGCGCTAGCCACAAAGGAAAACGACCATTATATGATTCTATTAAAATTGCCATAAATCTTTCAACTGCGCCAAATATTGCGTTATGAATAACAACGGGCATTTTTTCAGAGCCATCTTTATCTATATATTTTAAGTTAAATCTTTGAGGCATTTGAAAGTCAAGCTGTATAGTTGCAACCTGCCAATAACGTCCAAGCGCATCTTCCACATCAAGGTCAATTTTTGGACCATAAAAAGCCCCGTCTTTGGGTGATAAAATATATTCCCGTCCATTTTCTTTTAATGCATTTGCAAGTGCTTCTTCTGCCAAATCCCAGTCTTCCTTGTTGCCCAAAGCATTATCGGGGCGAGTGGATAATTTTAGCTTATATTTAAGACCAAAAACACTATAAACATGGTCAGTTAATTTTAAAATTCTGGTGATTTCTGCTTGTATTTGCTCAGCTGGCAAAAATATATGAGTGTCATCTTGGCAAAACATCTTTAACCTTGTCATGCCACTAAGCGCACCTGATGCCTCGTTCCTATGTAGGGGGCTTTGGTCATGCAACCTATACGGAAGCTCGCGATAACTGCGTGGTTTCATACCATATATGCTCATATGAATGGGACAATTCATTGGTTTTAATCCATATTGGTTACCTTCTTCCCCTTCAATTAAAAACATATCATCATGGTATTTTTCCCAGTGCCCACTGGTTTCCCACAAACTTTGGTGACACATTATCGGTCCACGCACTTCTTGGTAGCCATTAGTTGTAAAAATATCACGAATGTAATTGCTCATCTCACGAAAAACTATCATGCCATGAGGTAGTAAAATTGGACAACCAGGAGCAAATGGCATAGCCTTGAATAGCTCAAGCTTAGTGCCTAAATTTCTATGATCACGCTCTTTCATTGTTGCAAGACGTGCTAAATAATCTTCTAAATCCTCTTTTGTTTCCCAAACAGTACCATAAATTCTTTGCATGCTTGCGTTATTTTGATCTCCACGCCAATAAGCAGCAGATACAGAAGTTAATTTAAAATTCTTTAAAAGCCCAGTTCTTTTAACGTGAGGACCACGACATAAATCAACAAAATCACGTAACTTAAAAATAGTAAGCACGGCTGTGTCTTCTAAATCTTTTATAATATCTAGCTTAAAATCCTGTCCTGTTTTGGTAAAAAACTCTATTGCTTTTGCTTTTGTTATACTCTCTGGCAATAAATTACCATTACTAGAGGCCAGTTTTCTCATCTGTTTTTCAATTTTTGATAAATCATGTTCACTTATTGGTTCTGGTAAATTTATATCATAATAAAATCCATTTTCTATTGCAGGACCAATACCAAATTTAGCCTCAGGATATAATTTTTGTACAGCAGCTGCCAATAAATGTGCACAAGAATGACGTAGACAATATAAATAAAAATCTCTATCACTGACAAAATCTTCTCTTGTCTTTGCCCCCGAATTTGGTATTTCTATTATATCATTATTGTCAAAATTACATGCCTTAACGGCTACATTATTATCTTGTACGCACATTTATTTTCTTCCTAAAAGCTTTTGTTATTTACTATTTTACAAAGATGCAAGTTTAACGGCTGTATCTAGCATTCTATTAGAAAAGCCCCACTCGTTATCATACCAGCTCATTACCCTTACTAAATTTCCACCAACAATTTTTGTTTCATTAAGCGCAAAAACCGATGACCTTGCATCATGATTAAAATCACTAGAAACAAGTGGCTCATCATAATAGCCTAAAATATCTTTAAGCTCTCCATCGGCAGCTTCTTTTATCGCCGTGTTTATTTCATCTATAGAAGTTTCCCTTTCAGCGATAAATTTTAAATCAACAACTGATACATTGGCGGTTGGAACACGCATTGCGACCCCATCTAACTTACCATTTAGTTCAGGCAGTACCTTACCAACAGCCCTTGCCGCCCCAGTGGAAGTTGGTATCATATTTACAGCACCTGCCCTTGCCCTATGTAGGTCTTTGTGAGCAGTATCCACTATTCTCTGGTCACCAGTATAGCTATGAATAGTCGTCATAAAACCTTGTGCAATGCCTATTTTTTTATGAAGTGTTGCAACAACTGGCGCAAGACAATTAGTTGTACAAGATGCATTAGATACTATTTTATGTTCTGCTGTTAGTTTATCACTATTTACCCCATATACAACTGTAATATCTTCATCAATAGCCGGAGCCGAAATTAAAACTTTATTTGCGCCTGCGGCTAAATGTTTGCCTGCGCCTTCCCTATCTCTAAAAATACCAGTACATTCCATAACAACATCAATGCCCAATTCTGCCCATGGTAGATTTTGCGGGTCTTTTTCCTGAACAGATTTAATAAATTTTCCATTTACAGTCATGCCCCCATCTGTAGCCTTTACATCTGCTGTGAATTTACCATGCACTGTATCATATTTTAACAAATATATATTTGTTTGGATATCCGCTAAATCATTGATAGCAACAACCTCTATATCATTTCTACCAGATTCAAACACAGCTCTTAAAACTAATCTACCGATTCGCCCAAAACCGTTTATTGCTACTTTTACTGTCATGGTTATTCTCCAGATTTATAAATTATAAAAAAAACATCACTTTCGTATTTGTACACTGTTTTCAACGCTTAGCCAAGTATATTGTGAGTTATTTTAAACGATGTAAATTTACATATTGCAAACATTGAAAGTATTATGTATAATTATATGTAGATATTATTTTAAATTAACTAGGGGAGAAATATCGCTATGTATTCAGCTAATGAAAAGCTATATGGCTATGTAATAATAAATGCTGACTTTGATGTAATGTACAGTATAGACAGCACGGGCAAGCCACATTTTACTCCACAATATCTAATTGAAGAATTAGGAGTTGAACCTATGTTATTTATGAATAGATACCGTATTCCTACAAAAATAATATCAAAACTTAACAATTCTCACGGTATTTTAGAAGTAAAATTAAGCGCTGATGGCAAGACAAATGCTGATGCTATTGCGAGCGGGCGTGTAATTGGCTCTATATCTAGTATTGCACCAACTATGAGCTGCCCCGATATGAAAAAAGCAGGCAGTAGCGACCAAGACTATATAAGACGCACAACTTGGATAGATAAATAATCTTCAAAAATATAGCTATTTATTCGGCTGTATCAATGTTCAGTTCATTATGGACAATATTTTGACATTTTTCCAATTCAAGCTCTAACCTTGTCATAGGTATATCAGGTAAATCTTTTGCCGCCTTATCTAATACATCTTGAAAACCAGGCTCTAATAAATCATGCATTACCAATTGTTCGGCGTAGCTTTCAGCCTCTGCCCCATCAAGTTCAAGCTGTTCTGCCACCCAAAGACCAAATAATTTCGTAATCTTTGCATTTGTTTTAAAGATAAGCTCCTCATCATGAGCAAATTTACTTTCAAAAGTTGACTGTCTTTCTTCCAGTGATGACATAGATATTTTCCCCCTAACTTAAAATTATTTTACAAAAAAACAGGTAATATTATGCTCTATTATTCAGTAATTTGCAATATAGTTAATCATCATTGCCTTTTTTATTTCTAAAACTATCCAGTGATATAACTTGCCCTGTTTTTTCACCATCTTTTATATTTAAATCCAGTTTATCATCTTTATCTAAATCGCTGTTATCTTCTTCATCTAAATCTTGTAGGGGCTGAAATTGTAAAGCAAAATTAACCGAAGGGTCGGCAAAAATCGTAACCGCATCTAGTGGAATAGATAATTTTTCTGGTACATTATTAAAGCTAAGCATTACAGAAAAATTCTTATCATCAACCTCTAAATCATAAAATTGATGTTGAAGAACAATTGTCATTTCATTTGGATAACGCTCACGCAGATAATCTGGGATACTCACCCCTTTATGTTTAGTGTAAAAAGTTATATAAAAATGATGTTCGTCATCAAGTCCGTATTTTATAACTTCTTCTAACGCCGTTTTGACTACTCCTCGCAAGGCACGCTCTACCATATGATCATATCTAAAACTGTCATCTCTATTAGACATATAATACCCCCTTATTCAAAAGTAAAACTCCCACACAAAAATACTAGCAAGTAAGATATTTATATACAGTTAATTTTTGTATTTTTCTAAATAGTTTTTATATCAATAACCTCTGGTATAAAATGTTGCAGAACATTCTTTACCCCATTTTGCAGTGTAATGGCGGCACTAGGACACCCAGCACATGCACCTTGCATTTCTAGATATACGCAGCCCCTATCATATGAATGAAATATTATATCACCACCATCTCTTGCAACGGCTGGTCTTACGTGAGTTTTTAATATTTCTTGTATCTGCTCAACTATAACTTTATCTTCATTATTATATTCAATTTCTTTATTACTATTATTGCATATATTATTATCATTTAAGACAGATATATTAC
>JALTWL010000038.1 GCA_027047045.1 Micavibrio sp. | reverse complement strand
AATTACAACAGACCCAAAAACTACAGCTATATTAAACTTTTCGGAATATAAGTTTAAGCAAGATGGGAATTCATATATTTTTGAATTAGAAAAAAATAATATTTACATAAAGAAAATATTTAAATTAAATGATGATGGAACTATATCTGTATCTTTAGAGTACAAAGGACTAGAGAACTTAGGAATAGCAACAATTAATGGCATAACACCTCCAGAGGAAGAATCGTCTTTTGGACATAGAGGTTCTGTAATAAAAACAGATAAACAATTGATAAAAATAGATGCAGATATTCAAACAACACAAGTTATAAGGGACAATATCCTCTGGGCAGGAGAAGAAAATAAATACTTTCTCCAAATGCTTGCAAACAAGACAGGATTTTCAACTGTCTATGTAATTCCAATTACTAAAAATACAACGATTACTCTTGCAGAGTTAAAAGGTAATCTAGATGGATTTTTCTATGGTGGAGCTAAACTATATTCACTTCTTGGTGAAATTACAGAAAAGTATAAAAAGTTATGGGATGTTGATTTAAGTCTTAGAGACACAATAGATTTTGGATTTTTTGGTATTTTAGGAAAGCCTTTATTCCTATTGTTACATTTGATTTACGATTTTATTCCGAACTGGGGAATAGCAATAATAATCTTAACTATTATTTTAAGAATTGTTTTATTCCCTCTAAACCATAAATCCTTAAAAGCTATGAAAAAAATGGCAGATTTAGCTCCAGAGATACAGAAATTACAAAAGAAGTATAAAGATGACCCTCAAAAGTTAAACCAGGAAATGTTGAAACTCTATGCAGAGCATGGGGCTAACCCTATGAGCGGTTGTCTTCCAATTGTAGCTCAAATACCAATATTTATAGCCCTCTATAATGTTTTAATGGTTGCTGTTGAGCTAAAAAATGTACCATTTTTATGGGTTCCAGATTTATCCCAGCATGACCCATTTTATATTTTGCCAATTTTAATGGGTCTTTCTATGGTTGCTCAACAATGGATTACACCAAGCTCAGATAAAAATCAAAGATTTATAATGTATGCAATGGCAGGTATATTTACATTTCTATTTATGAATTTCCCTGCAGGACTGGTTTTATATTGGTTAACTAACAATATTTTAGGATTAATACAAAGTTTCTTTGTTAACAAAACAATGAATGTTGAAAAAAAGTAAATGTTTAAAGAAGATACTATTGTAGCAAATGCAACCCCTCTTGTTCCTTCTGGGGTTGCTATTGTCAGACTTAGTGGTAAGAAAGCTCTTGAAATAGGGAAATCAATTTTTAGGACTAGTAAGGAAATAAAACCT
>JALTWL010000037.1 GCA_027047045.1 Micavibrio sp. | reverse complement strand
ATCAAATTTCGGCAGGTACCAGTGTTAACAATGCTAATACTGTGGGAAGTATAAATACTTCTTCTTTATCAAGTGGCAACACTCAAATTATAACTTCCTTACCTAAGGTTTGTATAACAGATAATCCTTCTGTTATAAGGAAGCTAAAAGAAGAATTTATTGGTATACTTTTAGAAAGACCATACCAAATATCTATAGAAGCTAGAATAGTAGAAATAGAAAGCTCATATAAGAGGAGCTTAGGTATACAATGGGGAGGTAATTATGTAGATTCTCTTGCAACGGGGTTTACATATACATTAGGTAGTGGTTTTGGTTCTAATTATATATTTGATTTTCCTGCTCAGGAAGTATCAGCAGGAAATGGCATGGCTGTAGGTTTTTCATTAATAGGGTTAACAGGAAAGTTAGATATTAATTTACAGGCTTTAGAAGACATAGGAAAATCTAAAATATTATCTAGACCAAAGATTATTACTATAGATGGTGAACCTGCAGAGATTTCTCAAGGTTTTGAGGTTCCTTATCAATCTAGTTCTGCAAATACAGGAACTAATATACAATTTAAGGAAGCTTTACTGAAGTTAAGTGTTATTCCTAGGACGCTACCTGATGGGAATATAGTTATGACAATAACACTTACTCAAGATGTACCTGACTTTGGAAGGTCTGTAAATGGTCAACCTCCAATCAATACAAAGTCTATTACAAGCAAGGTAGTTGCAAAAGATGGTTCTACAATAGTTATAGGAGGAATTTTAGAAAAGAGAGATACCTCAAATATCAAAGGAGTACCTAAATTATCTAAAATCCCTATTTTGGGTTGGTTGTTTAAGAACAAATATAATGTAAATTCAGAAAGAGAATTGTTAATTTTTATTTCTCCTAAAATAATTTATGAGTAGTAGAAGGGGGTCTAAAATATGCGTTTGTTTACTTTTTTTGTGCTTATATTTTTCAGTGTTATCGAATTTTCTAATGCAGAAATTTTTATTGAAAAAACTGGATTAATAGGTGATGAAATTAAAATATCTACTCAAATAGGGGATCAAGAAACACCAAAAGTTATATATTTAAAAGATAAAAATCTGTGGTTTGTTGTATGGGCAGATAATAGAAATGGTAATAATGATATCTATGGGCAGTTTGTAAAATCTGATGGAAGTTTATGTGGTTCAGAAATAAGGCTTACGAATGTTGCTGACACTGGCCATAGTGCAACTCATCCTAGTCTTACATACAATGGCAATGGAACTATAGTTTTTGCATGGCAGGATACAAGAAGTAGTGATATGGATGGAGATGGAGATATAGATGGATATATTTATG
>JALTWL010000036.1 GCA_027047045.1 Micavibrio sp. | reverse complement strand
CAAAAGCCCTGTTGCCAAAGGATCCAGTGTGCCGGCGTGACCCACTTTTTTCTCTTTTGTAAGTGCCCTTACAAAATCAACAACATCATGTGAAGTGATACCTTTAGGTTTATCTACAAGCAACATATGCACAATTTAAAAATAAAGAGAATATTATATTTACAGATTTATTATGACTTAGCTATTGCTCTATCTTTCTCCTTTGATTATAGCCACAGTATCTTCAGCTGACTTTTTTCCAACCATATCACCAAATAAAACCAAACCATCAAGACGTTTTAGTAGAACAAGTACCATAACAATAGATGAAACAAACGCTGATTTTACAAAAGACGCCACAATATTGTATTGCGAATCCAAAGATAGCGTGACAACTGAAGCCAATATAATCGCTAAAAGATAAATAACAAACCATTGCAAAGCAGGTGTTCTTTCAGTATACAAAGATGCAATTTCTTTGCGCACTCTTTGTGTTCCACTTAATACAAATAAAATTCTACTTACAACAGAGCCTTTTATTCCATCTGTACCATATTCTGCAGTAGCTGTTTTAGTTAACTCGTTTAAATCTATTATCGTGGTTGTTTTGTATTTTAAAGGGTAGTCCCATCCAAATTTCAATATGTCTTCATAATACTTAAGTATTATTTTTCCTGCTTCATCTTGTATATTTTTGTCAAAATACCCAAATGCTCTGTATATAGATGACATATCACCGTCAAAATCTGCTAATGCTTTTTTAAGAGTGCCATATCTTGCAGATTGTCTACTTATCATAAATCCGCTAAACAGAGCAAAGAGAAAAGTGGATAGAGTAAGAAATGATTTATCCAAATCACCACTTGTATTTACAAGAAAGTATATAAAGGTTAAAGTTACAAAAATTAAAAACAAAACAATTGTCAGTTTTGTATCTTTATTTTGATTCATGATTTTACGTTATTTTGTATTGTTGCCTAATATACAGTTTAGGTTTTAATTATATCAACAAAACTGAGCTTTACACAAATTGTTTCTTTGCTACTCTTGCCTAGTTTGTTGGAATAGTCTCATGTCATGTGCTATCATGTAAAAGTTAATAATCAGATACAAATTATGTTTAATGGACATAAAAAATTTGCATTTGCGTTGGTAACTTTAATATTTTTTGCTTATGCGTTTTATGCATATGCAATGATGCATAGAGGTAGTGGTATGGGAACGCAAGGAATGCTTGGTGGATCTGAGCGAGCGGAAAACAGCTTTGAGACGCAGTTTTACAAAGAAGAAAATAATGACTTTTGGAGCTACATTTTGTCTTTGTTTGGTATTTCAAATAAGCCAAGCGAA
>JALTWL010000035.1 GCA_027047045.1 Micavibrio sp. | reverse complement strand
AGAAGATACATACCATGGAACATGCCTACTACATGGAAAAGAGAGTTCATAGCATGGGATACTCCCTTCCACAGGAAAAACAGTACATACCACGGAATATGCCATTCCATACAGACAAGAAAATAAATAGCATGGATTGTGCCTACATCATGGGAAATACAATTTACACCATGGGATACTCCCTTCCACAGGAAAAACAGTACCTACCATGGAATATGCCATACCACACAGAAAAAAAGTACATAGCATGGAATATGCCTACAACATGGAAAAGACAGTTCATACCGTGGGTACTCCCTTCCACAGGAAAAACATTACATACCATGGAATATGCCATTCCACATAGAAAAGAAAGAACATGCCATTGAAAATTCGTACAACATGGAAAAGACAGTTCATACCATGGGATACCCCCTTCCACAGGAAAAACAGTACATACCATGGAATATGCCATTCCACATACACAAGAAAATACATACCATGGAATATGCCTACGACATGCAAAAGACAGTTCATACCATGGGATAATCTCTTCCACAGGAAAAACAGTACATACCACGGAATATGAGATTCCATACAGACAAGAAAATAAATAGCATGGATTGTGCCTACATGACGGGAAATACAGTTTACACCATGGGATACTCCCTTCCACAGGAAAAACACTACCTACCATGGAATATGCCATTCCACATAGACAAGAATGTACATACCACGGAATATGCCTAAAACATGGAAGAGACAGTTCATACCATGTTATACTCCTTTCCACAGGAAAAACAGTACATACCATGGAGTATGCCATTCCACATACACAAGAAAGTACATACCATGGAATATGCCTAAAACATGGAAAAGACAGTTCATACCATGGGATAATCTCTTCCACAGGAAAAACAGTACCTACCATAAAATATGCTATTCCACATGGACAAGAAGGTACATACCATGGAATATGCCTACTACATGGAAAAGAGTGCTCATACCATGGGAAACTCAATTCCACAGGAAAAACAGTATATACCACGGAATATGCTATTCCATATAGACAAGAAAATGCATAGCATGGATTGTGCTTACATCATGGAAAAGGCAGTTTATACCATGGGGTACTCCCAGAGGAAAAACAGTTAATACCATGGAATATGCCATTCCACATAGACAAAAAAATACATACCATGGAATATGCCTACAACATGGAAAAGACACTTCATACCATGGGATACTCCCTCCCACAAGAAAAACAGTACCTACCATGGAAAATGCCATTCCACATAGAAAAGAATGTACATACCATGGAATATGCCTACAACATGGAGAAGACAGTTTCA
>JALTWL010000034.1 GCA_027047045.1 Micavibrio sp. | reverse complement strand
TTTTTTGCTTTTCCCAATTATTCCAGCGAATTCATCGCTAGTGTTTTCGTAATCTTCTTGTTTTTGGATATAAAATGAAATAATTTTTAGCAAGTTATCAAAGTCTATAGGTTTCGGTATATAATGGCTAGCACCTTTGTGTAGTGCTTCTACAGCACCATTTATTGAACCATAAGCAGTAATAATAATAAAAGGAGTTATTTTATCCTTTTCTCTAAAAAACTCTAGTATCTCTATACCATTTCCGTCAGGTAATCTGTAATCACTGAGAATAATATCAAAGTTTTGAGAGGATAACTTTTTTATTGCTTCTCTTTTATTTTTTGCTACTTCAACATTAAAACCTTTTTCTTTTAAAATTTTCGATAATACTTTTACTATGCTTTCTTCATCTTCAATAATTAAAATTTTGTGCATATGAGTAGCCCTGCTTGTTATTTTTTTCTTAATTTGCCAAATTAACAACATATATTATTATAATTCTAAATAAAAAAATAAAAAGGACTAGTGATGAAAAAAATTGGTGTCTGTGTAGGTCAAACAAAGCCAAATAAGGTAAATTTTGTATCTAATATTCCCCTAAAACTAGGCCAATTTGTAATACTAGAATACGAAGAAAATAGTCAAAAACATAACCTACTTGGAATGATTCAATCTATATATAGAGAAAATCCTTATATAGCAGAAAATATAAAAAATCCTCAACAAGCAGAAGATTTTAGAAAATTTTCAGCCTCTCAAGATACTATCAAAGGTGAGATAAATATAATTGGGAAAATTATAGATATTGGGAATGAAGTATTTTTAGAAATACCTAAAACTCCACCACTTCCAGCATCTCCAATTTATGAAGCACCTGCTAGTGTATTAAGAAAAATATTTGGTGAAAAAAGTAAAAATTTTGTAAGAATTGGAAAACTATTGTCTGAAGAAGAGGAAGTTCCTGTTTATATTGATATAAAACAAATAGTATTAAGGCATTTAGCCATCTTAGCTATTACTGGTGCTGGAAAGTCTAATACTGTTTCTGTTTTATTAAAAAACATTGTAAATTTAGGTGGAACTGCTGTAGTTTTTGATTTTCACGGAGAATATGCTGAAGCAAAGTTAACAAGGAATGGAAAAAATGTAGTAAATAAAATAACTCCATTTATCAATCCAGCATATTTAAAAGCTAAAGAATTCGCATCCTTTATAGGGATAAAACAAAATGCCCATATCCAATACAGATACTTTAGAAAAGCTTTTGAAAACTTAATTCAAAATCTAGAGGCAGAAAAAGGTAAAAATTGGCAAGCTTACATAGATACAGAAAACTTTTTAAACAGATTAAAG
>JALTWL010000033.1 GCA_027047045.1 Micavibrio sp. | reverse complement strand
CTAGTTGGGTCAATTGCAATTACTGCAATTTTGACATTACTACCACTATCTAAATTAAATCTTTGTATTAGCTCATCAGTAAAAGAGGACTTACCAGCCCCACCAGTGCCAGTTATACCAACTATTTGTATATTTTTTTTGTTATCTGCAAGTTTTGATATTTCTGCTCTATCATAACTACTGAGAGCTCCTTGCTCTGCAAGACTAATTGCATTTGCAAGTGCTAAAATATCTCCTTGCTCTATCTTGGACAAAGAAAAATGCTTTTTTACATTTTTTTGCACTAGATAAGCGCGAGCAATCATATCATCAATCATACCTTGCAAGCCCATCTCTTGCCCCATCTGCGGAGAGTAAATACGCTCTACCCCATATTCTTCCAGCTCTTTTATTTCAGATGGAACAATAACACCGCCACCGCCACCGAAAATTTTTATATGCTCTGCACCCTTTTCTTTTAGCAAATCAATCATATATTTAAAATATTCAACATGCCCACCTTGATAAGAACTAATCGCAATTGCATCTGCGTCTTCTGCAATGGCAGCTCTAACGACCTCCTCTGCCGAACGATTATGAGCAAGATGAATTACTTCCGCCCCCGATGATTGCAAAATACGACGAATAATATTGATAGCTGCATCATGTCCATCAAAAAGTGAGGCAGCCGTTACAAATCTAACTGGAATATCAAAAGCCACATTTTTTTTATCAATAACATCAATCATATTGCCAGCTGTGTTTGTATTTGCCATATTAAAAACTCCAAATTCTAAAAAACTTTACCCGCCTGCCACAATATTTCCTTTTCACCACCAACACTCGCTAAATATCTAGCCGTTACAAACGCTAAATCTGATAGTCTGTTTAAATAAATTAGACTGTTAGAATTTATCTCTTCTTTGCTTGCCAGCTCTGCTAATATTCTCTCTGCCCTTCTAGTTATAGAACGAACAACATGGCAATAGCCCAGTATTTTGCTTCCCCCAGGCAGAATAAAATCCTCTAATGGTGGTAAATCTTTATTAAGGCTTTCTATATTATTTTCCAAAAATTCAATATGTTTTAGAGAAATTATATCGCACTCTGCCATAGAAAGCTCACCCCCCATATCAAATAAGTGATGTTGTATTTTTAAATATAAATCTGCAATATCTGCAAATTCATCTCTATCATTTAAATATGCAATAAATAGACCAACAAAAGAGTTAAGCTCATCAATACATCCGATTGCTTGTATTTTGGGGGAGTATTTAGCAACCCTTGCTCCACAGCTAAGTCCTGTTGTGCCACTATCACCTGTTTTTGTAACTATCTTAGAGAGTCTTTTACCCATAAAATAAACCAATTTTACTGTTAAGCATACAGTTGCAACTATATACGATATTTTTAAATAAAAAAAGTATCTTTAAAAAACATAATTTCTATTGACATATTGCCAAAAATTTTGTATATTATGACAAAATATAGCTAGTGAGGAAGAAAATGAAAACAAAAGCTGATATATCCAAAAATGGTGAAATAATTAGGCTATCATCGGGTAGCAATAATGTCGCTGGAATAATTGTCAGAATTGGTAAAGAAAATCACAAAGCAATGGTACCATTTACTGGCATTGCTTATTATTATGAACAAGATGAAACATCTTCCGTTATAAAACTAATAGATAGTACAAAATATATGTAAATTTACCATTTGATAAACTTTACCAAACATTAAATAGAGTTAATAGTAAAAATTTTATAGCTGACCTAACAGATAAAACAGGTAACCATATTCCTATACCTCAAAGAGAACGTGAGCAACTCAGAAATATTTTTAACATAAATGCCACCCATATAAATAGGGAATATGCAGATAAATGTATATTTTTACTGCATGGCTACAATGACAAAAAAAATAGATTGCTAATAGCAATTACAAAAGAAGATATTTTAAAATTACAAAAAGGATCCGAAGAAATGTCATATATTTATATGGATAATTGGGCAGAAGATAAAAAACATTTTAATATGTCCCTTAAATATGGACCATATTTAGGCTATAGTGAATTTGAAGAATTAAAAAAACAATTTAACAGTCCTGACCCCGTAGGACAGTTAATAGTTGATATTCGGGATTGTGAAAAAGAACTATCCGATAACCAAGTAAGAATATCAAGCAGAGCAAAACGGCTTTTGCGTAATTTATCAAATTGTTAAGCTCTAAGATTTGCACCTGTTTGTTTTTCTACATTTGCAATTATTTTTTTGCTTATTTCTTCAAAATCACTATCTGTTAGTGTTTTTTCAAAAGGCTGTAATATAACATAAAGTGCAACTGATTTTTTATCTTCAGCAACCCCCACCCCTGTGTAAATATCAAATATATCAACATGAACAATTAACTTTTTATCAGCTGACTTCACAGCCCTAACTAATTTATCTGCATTTACATCTTTATCAACAATAAAAGCAAAATCACGCTTTGCAGGTTGCAAAGATGATATTTCTAAAGTCTTTTTAGCATAACCTGTTTGTTTTTTTGCCACTGGAATATTATCTGGAAATATTTCAAAAGCAACCATTCTATAGTCAATATCCATTTTATCTAATACGGCAGGGTGCAATTCTCCAAAATAAGCCAATATATTTTTGCCCAAACAAATAGAGCCTGAGCGTGCCGGATGATACCAATTTGGAGCATTGTTAGATATTATTTGTAAATTATCTGGAGCTGAGCAAGCCTGTAAAGCTGCAATTGCATCTGCCTTAATGTCAAAAACATCGACTTCTCTTTCTAAATGTGTCCAATGTCTTTTATATTTCATACCGCATCTAACTGCACCAATGGTCATAATATGCCCATCTGCATTTGGAGTTTTATAAGAATTTGCCACCTCAAAAAGAGCAATATCCCCATGCCCACGTGCAACATTTCTATTAGCAGCATCAATTAGATTGGGCAAAAGTGATGGACGCATTACATCAAGTTCACTACTAATTGGATTAGTAATTGTTAGGCTTTCTTTATTTTCCATACCAAATAAATCAACAAATTTTGATGACATAAAAGACCAAGTAACAGCCTCTGCCATACCTCGCATAGCAAGAGTTCTTTTAGCTTTAATTAGTCTTTTTTGCCTTATATCTAATATTGGTTGCAAATTATCATTTGTACTAAGTTGTACTGGCTCAATTTTATCATATCCATAAATTCTAAGAATTTCCTCAACGATATCTGCCTTACCATCTATATCTGGTCGCCATGAAGGTGTGGTTATTTCAAAATTATCCCCAATCTTAAAACCAAGCGCATTTAAAATTTCTCTTTGCCTATCTTCTGTAATTTCAATGCCTCCGTATTTTTTTACAATATTGGGGCAATATTGAATTTTCTTTGTCATAGTTGGAATTTTACCCGCCATAACAGCATTTCCCGCCTGCCCACCGCAGAGATTTAATATCATCTCTGTGGCAAGTATCTCCCCCTGCTCCATAAAATTGGGGTCTATTCCTCTTTCGAATCTATATCTAGCATCACTGTCTATTTGTAATTTTCGCCCAGTCATTGCAATGGCAACAGGATTAAAATAAGCACATTCAAGATAAATATTTTTAGTATCCTCACTAACAGAAGAAGGAACACCGCCAACAATACCACCAAGCCCCAAAACAGAGCTATCATCACATATAACAGTCATACCATCTTCTAATTTATAAGATTTATCATCTAAAGCATCTAATTCTTCACCCAATTTTGACAGACAAACATGAATATTGCCGTTTAATTTATCTGCATCATATACATGCAATGGACGCGCAAAGCTAATTGTAAAATAATTAGTAATATCAACCAAAGCAGAAATAGGGCGAAGTCCGATTGCTTTTAATCTTTGCTGTAACCATTTTGGGCTTTCAGCATTTTTAACATTTCTAATTTCACGCCCAATAAAAGCATAACAAGCATCTTTGGCATCTTCCTTTATATCAACAGTAATATTAGTTTTGATATTTTCTTCTATATTGGGAAATTTTGGTTCTTTTAATTTGCCAATTCCCGCTGCTGCCAAGTCCCTTGCAATACCAAATATACCAGCGCAATCACCACGGTTAGGGGTAAGAGCAATATCTATTACTATATCATCAAGCCCAATAGCTGCCGCAGCACAAGAGCCAACTGTTGAATCTTGAGGAAGCTCTATTATACCTTTATGTTCATCTGACAGCTCTAATTCCCTTTCTGAACAAAGCATGCCATTTGATTCTACTCCGCGAATTTTTGCCTTTTTTAACGTTACCCCTAAACCTGTTATATAACTTCCAGTTGGGGCAAACACTCCTTTTAAACCTTCACGACAATTAGGAGCGCCACATACAATTTGTAATTCTTCTTCCCCTATATCAACCTTTACAACATTTAAACGGTCTGCATCTGGATGTTTTGTGCAACTTTTAACTTCAGCCACCACAAAGCCCTTTAATTTTTCAGCGGGATTTATAACCTCCTCTACCTCAAGCCCTATATTGGTCAAAGCAGTTGTTATTTCCTCCAATGATACGTCTGTATCTAAAAAATCTTTTAACCAATTAAGTGTAAATTTCATTGCCTAGCTCCTAAATGCATTATTTGGTTGCTCAACTGGACCAAAACCATAGTGGCGAAGCCATCTAATATCTGTTTCAAAAAATGTTCTAAGGTCGGGAATTGCATATTTTAACATCGCTGCTCTTTCAATACCCATACCAAAAGCAAAACCTTGATATTCATCTGGGTCAATTCCACAATTTTTTAAAACATTAGGATGTACCATACCGCAGCCAAGAATTTCCATCCAGCCATCACCTGCTCCTATTGTTAATTTACCATCACGATGAGAACAGCCTATATCCATTTCAGCTGATGGCTCAGTAAATGGAAAATAACTAGGACGAAAACGCACCGGTAAATCTTCTACCCCAAAGAAATTTTTACAAAAATCTATCAAACAATGTTTTAAATGTCCCATATGGCTGGTTTTATCAATTACCAGCCCCTCTAATTGATGGAACATAGGAGTATGTGTCATATCATAATCAGACCTAAAGGTTCTCCCCGGTACAATAATTCTAATTGGTGGCTTTGTATTTTGCATAACATGGATTTGAGTGGTAGATGTATGTGTCCGTAAAAGTAAACTGGCATCACTACCCTGCTTATTTGGGTCGGGTGGCAGATAAAAAGTATCATGCATTTGGCGTGCAGGATGTTCTGGTGGAAAATTAAGCGCTGTAAAATTATGAAAATCATCTTCAATTTCTGGCCCCTCTGCCACTGTGAAGCCCATTTCCGCAAAAATATCTATCATCTCTTCAATGGTTTGGCTTATTGGGTGAATATATCCTTTTTCTTCTGGACGCACAGAAAGAGTAACGTCAATTTTTTCTTCCTCTAACCTTTTGTTGATTTCTTTTTCTTTTAATTCTTTTGCTTTGATATCTATTTCTTTTGCTATTTCATTTTTTAATATATTTAAGGCTTTGCCCATTTCTTTGCGTTCCTCTGGGGACATAGAGCCTAGCATTTTCATCATCGAAGTTACTTTACCCTTTTTTCCCAAAGCTTGCGTTTTTATATCCTCCAAAGATTTAATATTATTTGCGGCTTGGACAGTTTCTACAATTTCTTGTTTAAGAGCATCTATATTACTCATCAACCATATCTCCTTTAAGTTTCTGTTCCAGGGGCAAGCGTTACCTTAATCCCGTTTAGCTCTGGTGTAAATATCAATTGACAAGAAAGCCTTGAATTATCTGCCACCTCAAAGGCATCGTCTAACATATCCATTTCATCATCACGTGGAGGATATAGTTTTTCCAACCATTCAGGGGCAATATATACATGACAAGTAGCACAGCTACAACAGCCACCACATTCAGCCTTTATGTCTAAATCATTATCGCGTATTATCTCCATAATACGCCAACCCTCTAATGCTGGTATTTTATGCTCTTTACCTTCTCTATCAACTACATAAATAAAATATTCATTTTCTGACATTTTAACGCCCCAAATCTCGTATTATTTTATTTTCACCTAACATTTCCTTTAATGCAAAAACACTTGCCGCACAAATAGTCGCCGAAATAATAACAATAAATGGCGCCTGCACAGCAGTAAGTAACATTATTTCTGTATCACTAATATTGCTTGGTGTTTTAATAATCATCATTGCAATTATATTCAATAAAAAAAATGATGGCAAAGCAGACAAAAACATCAAGGCGAATAATTTTAGAGAAAATATAAATCCTCGCGCCTGTCTTAAAAATAGCTTAATTGGATAATCAACTGCTACTAATAAGGGAACTACAAACAGTCTTAAAGCCCAAAATAAAATAACACCCCCCCCAAAAATAGCAAGCAAAATCAGTGGTGGGATTGTATCATCTAGTCTGTTAAATTGTGAAAACTTAAAAGCAAGCTCGGCCACAACTGCGCTGCCTGCCTTAAATAAAATAAACATCAATATAGATGCCTTCATAAGATTTGCTCTATATTGCATAAATCTTACGTCTTTAATAGGTAAATTATTCCGTCGCTCTCCAAAAATAATCAATCTTATAATTGAAAAATTAAACCAACCCATAAAAACAGTAGCGGGCATCAAAATTAAAAAATGAGTAAAATTAGAAGCATCTTTATCATACATAAAAAGCGCAATACTTAAACCTAATTGCAATATAATAACAGGCACAGACAAACGTGCTAGATATTGTCGCTCTACAATTATAAACTGAAATGCTCGACGAACAGCGTCAATTATACTAAATACATAAGGCGGTATCGGTGGTACATTATTTTCAATGTTATTTCTATTTTCCATCATAACCAATCTACACTAAAAAAAATTATTTTACACCAAGTTTTTCCTGCAGATTAGAGCTAGATGTCGTATATTGAAAACGTAATTTTTTTTCAGGATATATATATCTAAAAGCCTGTTGAGCCATAAGCGCTGCCTCATGAAAACCAGATAATATCAATTTCAACTTACCAGGATAGTAATTTATGTCACCAATAGAAAAAATTCTCTTTGTACTGGTTTCAAATTTTTCTGTATCAACTGGAATTAAATTTCTATCTAAATTCAAACCAAAATTAGCAATTGGTCCAAGTTTCATCGTTAAACCATAAAATGGAAGAAAAATATCACATTTAACGTTAAACTCACCATTTTCTTTTGATTTCAACACAACATTTTCTAATTGCCCATCTCTGCCCTCCAAAGCCACCACTTGCCCAAGTTGTAATTTTATCTTACCAATTTCAACTAATTTTTTCATTTTATTGACACTATCTGGGGCAGCGCGAAATTCTTCTCGCCTATGAACCAAAGTAATAGATTTAGCAATTGGCTGTAAATTCAATGTCCAGTCAAGCGCGCTATCCCCACCACCAGAAATAACTATATCTTTATACTTAAAATCATTCATTTTACGAACAGAATAAAAAACTGATTTGCCTTCAAATTCACCTATATTAGAAATTGGCGGTTTTTTAGGGGTAAAACTGCCCCCACCCGCAGCAATAATTATAACTGGTGCCTCTATTACAGTATTTGCATCTGTCTTAATTAGCCAATTACCATTTTCCAATTTTTCTAAGCTATCTGCCATTTGCCCCAAGTGAAATGTTGGATTAAATGGTTTGATTTGCTCCATCAAATTATCTGTTAATTCTTGCCCCGTAATTACTGGAATGGCTGGAATATCATATATGGGTTTTTCGGGGTAAAGCTCCGCGCATTGTCCACCAACCCTATCAAGCACATCAATTACATGCGCCTTTATATCAAGTAACCCCAGTTCAAATACCGCAAAAAGCCCAACTGGTCCTGCCCCAATAATAATAGCATCTGTTTTTATATTATTTTCATTTGCAGACATTTAAAAATAACTCCTAGTCTAGTGAATAGATATAAGGTTAGTTACTTGATAAATCAATATATTTTTTTATAAAAAAATAGACCGAATCTTAAATATGATTCGGTCTTAAAGTCTAAGAGAGTTTAGGTTATTAAAGGAAAAAGCATTCTGCTTTTAGGAATAAAGATTTAGGGAATTCTGCCACTAAATAAAAAAACTAATTTTAAAATGGGAATAATATATCAAAGGCCTGTTGTCCATATCTTGGTTGTTGCACATCAGTGATTTGTCCACGCCCTCCATAAGTTATTCTTGCCTCTGCTATTTTGTCATAGCTAATTGAATTATTTGTTGCGATATCTTCTGGTCTAATTACTCCTGCAATTTTTAATTCTCTTACTTCAAAATTAACTCTTACCTCTTGCTTACCATAAATTACAAAATTACCATTTGGTAAAACCTCACTTATCATAGCGGCAAGCTTTAATTTAATTTCTTCTGTTCTATCTATTTTACCAGTACCAGTTGCGTTACTTTTACTTGTACCTTTTGCTAGATTGGCTGGACTAACTGCCTCTGGTAAAATTTTAGACAATTGCGTTTCAACCCCTAAAATATTAGGAATACCAACATTTTCTGAGCTATTTCTTTGCTTACTTGTTTCATTTTCCAATGCTGCTTCATCATTTATATCTATCAATACCGTTAAAATATCTCCAACCCTGTGCGCGCGCTGATCTTTAAAAAATGCTTGTCTGTCAGAACCCCAAATAGAATTTACAGCTTTATTTTTTGCTTCCTTTTTGGGCATAGGCAAAGTAACAGATTTATAATTTGGGCGAACGGCTGGATTTTCTATTGGTGACATATTCGGCGCTTTGCCTATATTGGCAAGTCTATCTGCTGTATTACCACAAGCACTAACAGCTAATGTTACAATAGAAATTAGTGCTATTTGCTTTATTTTATTCATTTTTTTATCTCCTTAAAACTAAACTCTCTTTTTTAAATATTAGAAATTACTGCTTGTTGCACCCCGATAATTTTAGCCTCAATGACTTTGTTAGAGCTTAAATTAACAATTTTGATAACATCGCCCAAAGCCCCATCTGTAAGTGCTTTGCCAACTATTGAAAGATTTAAAGCGCCCTTTTTAATTGAAACACTAACTCTTTCACCTTTTTTTACAATTTTGGGAGAAACAACATCAGTTAATTGAATATTTCGCATAGCACCAATATATCGTCTTGGTGTTTTTCCAAGTAATTTTTTAGCATCTAATATAGTATTTGCTGATATATTTTTTGCTCTCAGCATTATATATTTTATATCAAATTTTGTAATTACATCTCCATTACTTAGTCTGTTTTTTAAAACTGGAACTTTCACTAATCGGTATGCAGAGCCAATAATTTTTATATTCTTTTCTATGTCTTTATCTTTAAGCAATATATTTGCTTTAAATGTTGGATTTGAATTATTAAAATTTAATTTTTTTACAATTATACTCGGCTCATTATTTGATAAAAATTCTATTTTTTTGTATGTTTCAGCTAATTCAATTTCATAGAGATTACCTAGCATTTTTTTCTTTATAGCTTTTGCAATTGCATTTTCAATTAAGTTGCTGTCTATAATATTCTTATTTTTTGTTATTTTTTTTCTTTTAATAATAGTTTGCTTAACATCACCAAAATTTGACCAATCTATATCAAAAGCAAATGCTTTTGCTATTTTATTTAAGTCATTGATTTTAAGTATCATTTCTGACCCTGCTTTTGGTGCAGGGGCAAGTATATATTCCCTGTTGTTTTCTATATCTGGAAATATATCACCCAATGTTATAATTTCTTTGTCAATTATAACCTTTGGGACTGGGCTGATGGCAAAGGCTATATTAGAGTTTAAAATCATAAACATAATAAAGATTTTTAAAAAATTGATTTTATATTTTTTATATTTCATTTTCAAAAACTCTCTTAAGCTAAATTTGTTATTTTAATTGAGTTACTGTATTCATCATTTCATCACCAGTTTGAATAACTTTTGAATTCATTTCGTATGCTCTTTGTGCTTGTATTAGGGAAGTTATTTCTTGTACAACATTAACATTAGAAGACTCCAATGCGCCTTGTTGTATTTTCCCATAACCAGCTGTATTTGGAATGCCTGTTGTCGCAACACCAGAGGCTTCTGTTTCCAAAAATAAATTATCTCCAAGTGCCTCTAGTCCACCAGCATTTTGAAAAATTACTGTTTGTATTTGTCCAACATTACTTAAATTTATTTGGCCATCAATTTTTACTAAAACCTCTCCACTACTATTTATACTTATATCAACTGCATCTGGTGGAATTGTTATATTTGGGTCTAGCGCATATCCTTCTGAAGTTACAATTTCACCATTTTCGTTCATTTGAAAAGAACCATCTCTAGTATAGGCAATATCACCAGTAGGCAGAGTTATTTGAAAATACCCCTCACCAACAATTGCAAGGTCAAGTTCATTGTCTGTCATTCTAAGTGAACCTTGCTCATTTACTCTGTAAACAGAGCCAGCCTTCACTCCTAGCCCCATTTGGATACCTGCCGGAACTGTGGTTCCAGCATCAGAAGACCTAGAACCTGCTCGTATTTTTGTTTGATATAGTAAATCTTGAAATTCTGCTCTTTGTTTTTTATAACCCGTAGTTGTCATATTGGCTATATTATTAGAAATAACATCAACATTTAATTGTTGAGCCAACATTCCAGTTGCGCCTATATCTAAAGTAAGTGACATGACAATTATCCTTTCTTAATTTAATTTACCTTTGATAGTTTTGATATTGCTGCTCTTTGCCGTTCATGGTCTTTTTGTAAAAGACTTTGAACTTTTTGGTATGAACGCAATATTTCTATCATTTTATTCATTTCTAATATTGGCTGTACATTTGAGCCTTCAATTGCACCTTGCCTGACAATTGTATCAGCTGTATCTAATGGCTCTTGTGTTCCAGCCTCATATAGACCATCACCCTTTTCTATTAGCTTTTGTTCATCTTCAAAACGAACAATTTTCAATTTTCCAATATTGAGGGTTTCCCTTGTTGATACCACACCATTTTTGTCTATTGTAATGCCTGTATTATTTTTGGGAATAACAATAGGTCCATTTTCAGAAGATAAAACTATACGACCATTTTGAGTGACTATTTCTCCATTGCTGTTTAAAGAAAAATTACCAGCTCTTGTATAATTATCATCATTGTTCATCTCTATGACAAAAAAACCATCGCCCTGCAAAGCTAAATCAAGTGGATTGCCAGTTTGCTTTAACACACCTTGTGATGTATCTCTAAAACTACCATGATTGACAACCATGGATAAATCTTCTTTTTTTCCCGTATCTTTTATTTCAGCCAAATATTCGTTGAATAATATTTCTTGTGATTTAAAACCAGGAGTGGTCATATTTGCTACATTATTTGCGGTTATATCTAGTTGTTTTTTTAAAGCTATTTGATGCGAAAGACCAACATAGGCTATGTTTTCCATTTTTTATTCCTTTAAAAATTAACTCTTTTATTTTTTTATATCGGAATTTATTTCCTATTTTACACACAAGCAAAATACGTGCCATTTTTTTTAAGTATTGTTTTTTATTGCTTTTCCAACTATTTTAATAATAGTTTTTATAGGAATGATATTATTACTTGATTTTTTAAAAAAATTGTTCAATATTCAAACTTGTTTAAATGAAATTAACTCGCTAGTATTATTGGGAGCGTATTATTTTTTTTAAGGCCATCAATTATATCAGGATGCATGAAAATATGAAAAAACACAATTATTTATGGGTATCGGTTATTTTACTTTCAGCTTTAACGATAAGTGGCTGCCAAGGAATTGGTTACGGTAATAAATTTGGGTTTGGCGAACATCAGCCCAGCGTGGTTGGCTGGACAGGAAACTCTAAAGTTGCAAGTATGACTTCTACTAATTATCATCAAACAAAAAAGGCTTCCTTGATAATTGAAAATGATAATGAGCCTAATGTTTTATTTCGCCCCGAATTAAAGGACACGGTTCCTTATCAAAGCTCATTGGGTGAAGTTAATTTTGATGTTACTTCTAACTCTTCTTATACATCACCAAATTTTGCACCCATGAAAAAGCCACATATAGAAACTATGGTTGGTAGAAAAATAAAGGAGATGTATAAAGAATTACTAGACCTACAAACAGCCATAAATAAACATGAAACTGGAATGAGAAGAATGCAAGTAGTAACTGATGAGATTGCTAGTAAATACTACTCAGCAATAGCAACAATAAACTCTCATTTACAATCTGGCACGACCCCAGGAAATCCTGAACTAATTGATATGTGGACAGGTGCTAGTAAACAGCTTGAAAAATTATCTAAGAACTCAGATGAGCTAACCAGACTTTCTAATAATATTTCTGATACTGCATCTAAAGTTGCTTTTTTGCTTGATGCCACCCAAGCCACTTTTGGTATATCTGGCGCTGTTGAAGAAGATCATGAGAATTTAATTGCCTTAGAAGATGACATAAATCAAACTGTAATTAAATTAAATAGAATGCTAAATAATGTTAATGATGAAATAAATCGTCGTAATTCTTACCTTAGAAGTGAGCGTTTGAATCTGCAAGTTCTATCTCTTGCAATTGCCAATGGTGAGCTGTACGGCAAAAGTATGACAAGCCGACTATTTACTCGTGTTGCTGATGCAGAGGCAGGATTTTCTGCATCGGGAGGCTATACAAAACCCCCCGCAACATCTAGTAACCGTCCGCTTGTAGTTATAAAATTTGATAGACCCAATATCCAATATCAACAGCCGCTATATGTCGCACTAAGTGAAACTTTAGAGAAATATCCTGCAGCAGAATTTGATATCGTTGCAATTAGCCCTGTAAGTAATAATCCAGCAGAAATGGCACTTGCCGTAACTGATGCTAGGCGCAATAGTGAAGATGTTTTACGCTCTATGACACAAATGGGGGTTCCAACTGATAGAATAAAAATGGGTGCAGCTCAAATACCAAATATTTTAAGCAGTGAAGTACATCTATATGTTAGGTGATTGATATTTACTAAAACAGAAGCGGGTGTTGTAATCAGAGGGAAACATGCAAACAAGGAATATTTAGATAGTTATTGTACTTAAAAATACATCACACTTAGAATCAGCTATTAAAACCAATTCCAAAGATATTTTTTATCTTCCTACCAATTATATAAAAATATTTACGATACTCAAAACTCCACAATACTGGATTCTATCTCCTAAAAAATACTATTTTACATAGCGCCGTGCGGGGGGGGAGCAAATTACTTAAACCAACAATCTAAATAATTTTAATAATAGTTATACACTTAAGAACTGTGTTTTACTATTCAATTTATTTTTATCACGACTATATACTAATTTTTCCTCTAAAGACTTCGCTTGCAGCACCAGTCATAAACACATCTTTTGTCTTTTTATCCCATTTTATCAAAAGAGCCCCACCATCTAATATTATTTCTGCTTCTTGAGATGTACGACCAGTTCTAACAGCAGCCACCAAAGCCGCACAAGCACCAGAACCACAGGCTCTTGTAACCCCAGTTCCACGTTCCCAAACTCGCATACGAAATTTATTTACAGATATAACCTCAACAAATTCTACATTGGTTTTTTGAGGAAATAGAGCATGATTTTCTATTGCTCTCCCCCATTCTTCAAGAGGAACATCTTCAACATTATTCACAAAAAATACTATATGTGGATTGCCCATATTAACAGCAACCGCTTGTTGTACACCATCACCTAATGGTAGAGATAAGTTAAGGGTATCTTGCCTTTCACTCAAAGGAATATCCCTCCAGTGTAATTTTGGTTTCCCCATATTTACTTGATAATCATTATTTTGTTTAGTCACAGTTTTTAACCCAGCTATTGTATCTATAGTAATATCTGACCTTCCTAAATTGCCACATAACAATTTACCTATACATCTAGCGGCATTACCACAAGCCTCTGCCTGACTTCCATCAGGATTATATATATGCATAAAAGCATCAGCTTTTTTAGATTTTTCCAAAATAATTAACTGGTCACAACCAATACCTGTTTTTCTATCAGATAGTTTTTTTATATATTGGGGGTTAAGTACAGATAAATCTTGCTCTCTACCATCAAATATAGCAAAGTCATTACCAAGCCCATGCATTTTTATAAATTCAATTATCATCTTTTTTTGCAGGATTAGATTTATAACGCTTATATTTTGCTAAATATTTTGACAAAAAAGGGCGTTTTACTTTATAGACATTATTTTTATTATTTTTCTTCTGTTTAGAATTACTTAAAATAAATCTAGCAGTTCTTTCATCAACTTCATATGTTGTATATTTATATTTAAGCTCTTTTTTATTAGCAATATATTGCTTTTTAAATGGTGAGCTTTTTTTAGGTCTATCTTCTATTATCAATGTTGCTTTTTTTGCTTGAAAATTTTTCTTATCATAGCAAGTTTTTATATTTCTTTTATCCTTATTTAAATTTACACTATCGGGATATATAATTTCTGGAGACAAATTTTCTTTAGGTGTTATAACTTCTGGTCTTTGTGTTTCATTAGATGCCACAGCTATTGATGAAAACACAACAACACTTAAAAACAAAACTCCAAAAATAAAATATTTCATTTATAACTCCAACAATTCAATAGAAAATAAGGCCGTAGTGATTAAATACGACCTTATTTTATAAATTCAAATAATTGATAATATTTCCTCACACATATTATTCACGACTTCCAAGCAAAGATAGTAAATGTTGAAATAGCAATATAAAGTTCAAATATAAGCTAAGAGCCCCCATAACAGCCATTTTTGTATTTGCATCATGACCATAAGATGCAGAATAGCTTTCCTTAATACGTTGAGTATCCCAAGCTGTAAGTCCTGTAAATACAATTACACCAATAACAGAAATAACAAAATACATCATTTCTGACTGTAAAAATATATTAACAATAGCTGCAATTATAATACCTATTAAGCCCATTATCATAAAGCTACCGACACCAGATAAATCTTTCTTAGTGGTGTAACCATATATGCTAATGCCCGCAAACATTCCAGCTGTGATAAAAAATACCCTAGCGATACTATCGCCTGAATAGACTTTAAATATTGTTGCCAAAGAAATACCAAATATTGAGGCAAATATAACAAACATAACACCAACAGCCATTGGGGTCATTTTAGCAATACGGTTAGGGGTCATACCCAACCATAAAAAAGCAAGCGGCGCAAAAATCGCTACCCATTGTAGCGGAGTTCCAAATATTAAATTAAAAATAGCCTCAGTATTTGCCACCACATAAGCAACAATACCCGTAATTGCAAGACCAATAACCATTACATTGTAAACTTTGCGCATATGCGCCTGCAAACCTAAATCTATGCTTTTTTCACCAGCATAATTCAAATCTAAGTTTTCATTGCGTTTATCAAACATGTAATTTCTCTCCCTTTCTTTAATATAAAATAAATTTAAGATAACTTAAAAATAATACATACAGATATTATAACATATTGTATAGTATTTTTTATAGTTTTTTTGAAATATATACTTCATAATTTAATTATATAAAAAGCCTGTTTCCTTAGAAAAACTAAAACTAAACAAATATGATGATAATTTATAGCCTAATATTCATTTTATTTCTTTTAACTGTGCTTATGTTATTTGTCGCAGCTTTAAGTGATTTTTGTAAAATGCAAATAGAAAATTACGTATCAATAGTAATTGTATCTTGTTTTTGTATAGCTTACTTACTTAGTATTTTTACTATAAATGATGTGGCTATATTTGATGCTTGGTGGATATATTTATTATCTGTATTAATTGCTTTTATATTGAGCTTTGCTATGTTTGCAGTAGGTATAATTGGAGGTGGTGATTCTAAACTAATCACAGCTATTGCTGCTTGGTTAGGATTAAAAGGCTTGCTTGTTTTTATGCTTTACATGAGTATTGCTGGCGGTATTCTTGCATTTTTAGCTGTTATTTTAAAAAAAAGAAGTTTTTTAAAGCCCATTGCCCATAAACTGGGTGATAAAAGCTGGGCTAATAGTTTGCTAGAGGGTAAAAATGCCCTTCCCTATGGAATTGCTATTTTGGCTGGCGCTATTGGAGCTTTTATATATATAGACCTACCACAAAATATTATAAATCAAATATATACAAATAATTAAGTATTTTTATTGCAAGATAATGTTAAGTTATGGCACAATTGTATTTAGGATTGTTCACAATCTTATCTTTTGTGTAAATATCTTACGCTAATTTCAAATTTAAAATGGATATATAAGATGAATAAAAATGTAATATTTATAATAGTTGGAGCTGTTCTTGCTGCAATTATTGTTTCAATGGCGGTTAGAAGTGCGGTTAAAAATCCCCAAGATGCATCTTCTGCCGTAGAAGTTACTGAAATTTTAGTTGCTTCTAATAAAATATCCATCGGCAAAGAGGTAAAAAAAGAAGATGTAAAATGGCAAAAATGGCCTAAAGACGCTCTTTTTAAGGGAATTATTGAAAAAAGCAAACAAAAAGATGTAGAAAATCTCAAAATTTATGGGCAAAAGGTAAGACGCACCATTGAAAAGGGAGAGCCTGTAACTATGGGGGCTGTTATAAAAGAATCTGCTGGACGCAGTTTTCTTGCTGCTTCTCTTGGTGAGGGTATGCGTGCAATTAGTATCCCAGTATCAGCGGTTAGTTCTGCGGGTGGATTTATTCAACCCAATGATAGAGTTGACGTTATCCTTACCCATAGTCCAAAATTTAAAGGTGATGCAAAAATATATGCTGAAACCACAGTACAAAGATATGCTAGCCAAACCATACTCAGCAATATAAAAGTCTTGGCAATTGACCAAAAAACCAAAAAGAACTCAAATGATGATAAGGTAAAGCCAGGTAAAACAGCCACCCTAGAGGTTGATAAAAAGGGGGCAGAAATACTTGCTCTGGCCATGAAAATGGGGGAGCTTAGTTTATCTTTACGCAATTTAGGGGACATAGAAGATAACTCAAATAAAAATACTAGACAAAATTTAACTACAGATACAGAAATAAGTGATGTAATTAAGGCAGTTATTAACAAACAAAAAAAGGCGGCGATTAGCACAAATGTTATTCGTGTGTATAATGGCAGAGAGGCTCAAGATATAACTGTACGTGATAATAAATAAAGAATTAACCACTATATTTTAAAATATTGGTGGAAAGTGGGGAAAAATGCAAAAACCAAGCATATCAAAATATTATATAATATCTATATTTACAATAAGCCTGTTATTGGTTGGCTATATAATTTTCCATGCTGAGGTAGCTAAAAGCTCACCTTCAAAAATAATAACCTTAGAGGTTGGTAAGGCTAAAACTATAGATTTATACCGTGATATAGCCGATGTTTTGGTTGCAAATCCTGCTGTGGCAGATGTTGGAGTTTTAAAAACTAATCGGCTGTATTTAGTTGGACAAACCATTGGAGATACCAATATCTTAACCTTTGATGAAAATGGTAACCAGCTTGCAGAAATTCAAGTTCATGTAAAAATGAATCAAAAAACCTTACAAAAAACTATCAATAACTTTTTCCCGGAAGAAAAAATAAAAATTAGAACTGTTGGCAATGACATTGTCCTCAGTGGACAGGTAACAAGCGCATCTATTGCCAATCAAGTTAGGGATTTGACCAGTAGATTTGTAATAGAAGAAGGTCAAACAGTGGTTGACCTTATGAATATTGATAGCGAAAGGCAAGTTCTACTTCGTGTTAAAATATTGGAAATAAATAGAGATGTTTTAAATGAACTGGGTATAAGCGCTGATTACAAGTCCGCAAAATTAAATAGTACATCAGCCGGCGCAAGATTAGATAGTGTATTTGGAGTCGGGCTAACAGCTGCCACCTCCCCATTTGGTACTGGTACAATTACATTGGAAGACAGCCAAGGTTTTGGTCCACTGTCTTTAACGCTTGCAGGGCTTGAACGTGATGGCTATGTTAACACTTTAGCTGAACCCAACTTAACCGCACTTTCTGGTGAACAAGCTGGATTTTTAGCTGGGGGTGAATTTCCCGTTCCTGTATCAAGAGATAGGGACGGCAATGTAATAATAGAATTTCATCAATTTGGGGTATCTTTAAATTTTCGCCCAGTTGTTCTTGATAATGACAGAATAAGTATGCAGCTAACTACAGAAGTATCTTCAATTGCTCAGCAAAATGGGCTAAGTCTTGCGGGTATAGAAATACCTGGCTTTCAAGTAAGACGGGCAGAAACCACTGTTGAAATAGGAAGTGGAGGCAGCCTAATGATTGCAGGGTTGCTACAATCAGACGTTACAAATGCTCTAAATAAATTGCCGGGTGCTGGTGACCTGCCTATTTTAGGAGAATTATTTAAATCCAAATCATTTGCCAGAAATGAAACAGAGCTTTTAATAATAATATCTCCCTTACTTGTACAGCCATTTAAAGAGGCGCAGGCGGATATAGTAAAAAATGTTGAAAAAAACTTTAAAAGAGGCCCTCTAGAAAAAGTTTTTCTAAGCAATATTGCAACCATATATGGGAGAGAAAATATCCCAACCAACATAATTAAAAATAAACATATAGGCTATATGATAGATTAAAGGATTTAAAATATGTCCACCAAACAAAAATTATTAAAATTAAGTATAATTACTCTTAGTGCTTTTGTAGTTACTAGCTGTCAGCTGTATAATCCAGTAACAGAAACTCAGCTATATCCAGTACAAATGCAATTAAAACAAACGCAAAATACAAATATAATAAAAACAAGTGCAAAACCAAATAAAGAAGAATTAAAACAAATAGCTAGTCATTGGAAAAAAACATCTGACGACAAAATGATGCTTAATTTTATATATAATAAAAATATGCGTGGTGCTTCCGCAAAAGCAATCAAATTTGCCTCTATTTATAAAAGAATTTTACAAGATTTTGGCGTTAATAATATAGATATAAAAATGCTTGCCAAGAATAATTACAAAGAAAGCAATCCTCAGTTAAAAATAACTTATAATGCTTGGAAGACCGCGGCTCCTGTTGGTTGTGAAGGCATGTATATGCCTGGCGCATATGGTGGAGAAGTGCCTGAATATTCTCTTAAATATAAAATGGGCTGTAATACAGAAACCGTAATTGGAAAAATGGTTGTAAGACCAAAAGATTTAGCGGGAACAGAAGGGTTGCCCAAAGGCGATTCAAGGCGTGAAGGCACTATTGTTGAAAATTATAAATCTGGTACAGTCAATGAACGTATGGAAGGTATAAGCGTTAATGATACTGGCGGTAGTGGAGGTTAAATAAAAAAATGGAAACATCTGTTTTACTCCCCCCTGCTAGAGTTGACGTTTATGCATTGCATGACAATACGATTGATGGTGCAAATTCCCTTATTAGAGATTGGCGCTTTTCTCGTGTATCTTTGCGAGTGGAAAATTCTGGTATTGATGGGGCTATATCTGACTATGAACAACATGAATCGCCTGATTTAATTATTGTTGAAGTAGATGATATAGGGGAAAATTTTTTAAATAAATTAGAACAGCTAGCTGAAAATTGTGTAGAAGATACAGAAGCAATTATAATTGGCCCCCAAAATGATATTCATCTATATCGTAAATTGATTGCCATGGGGGTTAAAGATTATTTAGTTAGCCCTGCAAAAGAAAAAGAACTAGGCAATGTTATTGCCCAAACATTACTTGCCAAAAAAGGTTTAAGTGATAGCCAGTTAATATCAGTAATTGGTGCTAAAGGTGGAGTTGGTACAACATCTATTGCCCAAAATATAGCTTATATTGCCGCTGATATCTTTAAACAAAAAACTTTAATTGCTGATGCGGCTGGTGGTTGGAGTTCTATGACAATCCCATTTGGGGCAGAAATAACCACTAGTTTCCAGGAAATAGTAAGACAAGTACAAAATGGCACAGAAGATGACGTAAAAAGATTGCTACATGAATATACAGATAAGCTCACCCTTATTCCTAGTGGGGGGGATATTATGCTTGAACATTCATGCGATGAAAATAGTTTTGAAGATATGATAGAATATTTTATGAAGACATATCCTGTTGTTACAGTGGATCTATCTGCTTCTGAAAGAGATTTACAAAAAATTGCCACCAAAAAATCTCACAATATTGTAATCATAACAACCCCCCTACTTTCTTCACTGCGCAATGCACGTTCTTTGATAAAAGAAATTTGTGATGGTAAAAAAGACAGCGAACATAAGCCACATTTACTTGTAAATATGAGCGGTATTTGCCCAAGTCATGAAGTCGGCACAAAAGAAATAGCCGAAGTTTTAGAATATGAAGTGGCTACAACCATTCCCTATAACAGCAAATTATTTATGGGTTGTGAGGCTGGTGAAAAGCTCCCCATTAAAAGTAAAATAGCTCAAAAAGAATTGAATGCTTTGGTAAAATTGACTGAAAAATTACTCCCCCCATCAAGTAAAGTTGAAAAAAATCCTAAAAAAGATAAAAAAGCCAGCTTTTTTTCAAAATTATTTGGCAAGTAAGGAGGTTTTTTAAATGTTCGGTAAAAAATCAGGAGATAAAGAAACTTCCCCCAAAAAAATAACTAAAAATAAAAATAGCTCTATAAACAACAATAGTAGCAAAAGCTCTATTACGGATAAAACCAATACAGAAAATATCCAAAACACAACTACAGAAGATATGCCAAATATCCCGCCTTCTGTACAAGCACAAATGGTAGAAAGACAAAATGAACAACAAAAAGAAGAAACTTCTCCTCCCGCACCAGACACAAGAAAGTTAAAGAAAAAAAATAAAAAGCCAAATAATGTAAAAGCTGAACAAAAAAGTAAAAAGCCACCTCAAAAACCAAGAAGTAACCCTAGAATGGACAGAGCCAGAAAAAGAATCTGGGCTGACCTGCGTGATGGCATTGACCTAAAATCTTTAGCTAGAATGGATACAGAGGCAGCACGGGAAGAAATACTCTCGGCAGTTAATGAAATTGGGCAATTTCGTTCTTTAGATTTAACACCAGCTGAACTTGCCCAAATTGCTAAAGAGGCCGCCGATGATATGCTTGGCTTTGGACCTTTGGAAGAATTATTAGAACGCGACGATATTGCTGACATAATGATTAACGGTCCTAAAACTATATATATAGAAACGGGTGGTAAAATTGAGCAAGCCGTAATTGAATTTAGAGATAATCAACATTTACTTACAATCGCGCAAAGGGTTGTTGGTATTATTGGTCGTAGAATTGATGAATCCAGCCCTATTTGTGATGCGCGCCTGCCTGATGGCTCTCGTGTAAATGCAATTATTCCACCGCTTGCCGTTGATGGTACTTGCATGACAATCCGTAAATTTACCAAAGACAAGCTAACACTTGATAAATTACTAGAATTTGGAGCTATGACACCCTCATGCGCAGAAATGCTTAAAATTGTCGGTGAATGTCGGGCAAATGTTTTAATTTCTGGCGGTACTGGTAGTGGTAAAACAACAATGCTTAACTGCCTTACAAACTATATACGCCCAGATGAGAGAATTATTACTTGTGAAGATGCTTGTGAATTACAATTACAACAAGAACATGTGGTCAGACTTGAAACCCGCCCCCCAAATTTGGAAGGCGTTGGTGAAGTTACCATGCGTGATTTAGTTAAAAATTGCCTGCGTATGCGCCCTGATAGAATTATTGTAGGTGAGGTTCGTGGACCTGAGGCTTTTGACTTACTGCAAGCAATGAATACAGGCCATGATGGCTCTATGGGAACAGTGCATGCTAACAACCCACGTGAGGCAATTACCCGTATGGAAAATATGATTGCTATGGGAGGACTAAACCTACCACAAGCAGCAGTAAGAGAACAAATAGCATCTGCTGTTAATGTTATCATTCAAGTACAAAGATTGCGTGATGGTTCTCGTAAGGTAACTCATATCAGTGAAATTACTGGTATGGAGGGTGATGTTGTAACGATGCAAGATTTATTTAAATTTGAATATGAAGGCGATGATGAATTTGGTCGTATTATAGGAACACAAAAATCTTCTGGTCTTCGTCCAATTTTATATGAAAGAGCAAGAGAGTTTAATTTAGAAGAAAAACTACTAAAAGCAATGGAAGAGGCTTATCAATAGTGGACGCTAATGTAATTACAACAATTGCAGTATTTGTCATCATGGCAGGCGGTATAACTACAGCTGTTATCGTAAATAATCGTCAACAACGCAAAAAACATATATATTCTGTTGTAACAGGTAAATCTGATTATCAAAGAAATAATAACAGTAAAGAAAAAAAAACAGCCCTGCAAAGAGCAGAAATTGCAAAAAAATTAAAAGAAGCTGGTGAAAAAGAAAAAAAAGAAAAGAAAAAACATCAAAAATCCCTAAAATTCTTAATACAGCAAGCAGGTTTTAATACAACTATTCCTAAATATTTTTTGTATTCATTTTTATTTGCTTGTATAGTTTTTTTAATACTACAAATTACATCTTTTTCTATTCTGACAAAATCTTTTCTTACTTTTACAGCATTTTTAGGAGCACCTAGATTATTTTTAAAATTCAAAGCCAGAAGACGACAAAAAAAATTCTTAGAAGATTTTGCCGATGCCCTAGATGCAATGATAAGAATGTTACAAGCAGGTATGCCAGTTACAGAGGCAATATCCATGATATCTAGAGAATTTGGTGGTCCTTTGGGTGAAGAAATGTCCCATATATATGATGACCAAAAAGTGGGGATACCTATGGGAGAAGCAACAAGGCGTGCAGCAGATAGAATGCCAATTACTGAAATGCAAATGTTTGCAACTGCAATTCAAATACAATCTGAAACAGGTAGTAGCCTAAGTGAAGTCCTTGCCAATCTTTCCGCTGTGATTAGAGCAAGATTTAGACTACAAAGAAAAGTAAAGGCTCTGTCATCAGAAGCAAAGGCATCAGCTGCCATTATTGCCTGTCTTCCTCTACTTGTTGCAGGTGGGCTTTATCTGGTAAATCCAGAGTATATTGGTAAATTATTTAATACACCAACTGGTAAAATACTAGTAAGTGGTGCTGCAATTTGGATGTCTATTGGAATATTTATTATGAAACAAATGATAAATTTTAAAATATAAAATTAGGTGTAAATATGTTTGACTTTTTACCATTTGACAAAGAAATAACAATCACATTTATAAGTGCGCTGCTTGCATTTGGAACTATTTTAGCCATTACTTTGCCTATTTTATTTAAATCTCAGAAAAGCCAACGCGTAAAAGACATTGTTGATAAACGAAAACGCGACCTGTTCCAACAAGCAAAAGAACAAGCCAAGAAAAAAAGTAATCTACAAGAAAATACTGCAGCCCAAAATATGGCTGCTTGGTATAGAGTACAAAAAATAGCAGGAGATGCCAGCCAAGATGTAAGAGAATTACTATTGAGAGCTGGAATTAGGAATCCAACCGCACCTTTAAAATATTTAATTGCGCGTATTATTTTACCCGTTCTTTTTGCAGGGCTGGCTATGTTATTTATTTCTGGCTCAGAAAAAGAATTAAAAGATAGCATTGAATTTTTAATTATAATAACCGCAGCACTTGCTGGTTTTTTCTTACCTAGAATTTTAATTAAAAATATGGCAGATAAAAGGCAACAAGAAATATCCCTTAGCTTTCCAGATGCCCTAGATATGATGCTAATTTGTGTACAAGGAGGTATTGGAATTGAAGGCGCTATTAGTAAAATTGCTAATGAAATAGCTGACCATTCAGAAGTATTGGCGGAAGAAATGGGACTTCTAAGTGCTGAACTTGGTATGTTAAACGATAGGCGCGCTGCTTTTCAAAACTTTGCTACTCGCGTTGGGGGAGGCAATGCAAAATCATTTGCAACTGCCATGTTGCAAGCTGAGCAGTATGGAACATCAGTGTCAAATGCTCTTAGAGTACTTGCAGATGAGCAACGGGATATGCGTATGGCAGCGGCAGAACAAAAAGCAGCCGCCCTGCCCCCAAAACTAACAGTTCCTATGATTATATTCTTCTTACCCGCGCTGTTTATAGTGATTTTAGGACCTGCATTTTTATCAGCCCCATAAGATAAGAGATATGGATATGGATATGGATATGGATATTGATATTGACAAAAACTATTGGGTGTAGTTTAATAGCTTTCTTAAAAAAATATGATTATGTATAACGGGATTTGGATAATTACTATCTATCGCTAAATCCAAAGATATTTAGATATTTTTATTTCTTACAATAATATAAAAAATATTTACGATACCCAAAGCTGCTCAACACTATATTTACCCCAAATATAATTTTACATGATATGGCACGTATGTATGGGGGGAATTACTTAAACTAATAGTTTAAATAACTTTTAAAATAGCTATATAACTATTCAAAAATTATTTGCATAGGTACTGTATATTTGTAAAAAAATAAGATAAAAAAATCATAGATAAATATTTTTGGGTAGCACATAAATATTGCTACCCAAATGTTTTTTATAATTATAAAATCTTTATTTCTTAGGACCTCTATTTTTACGATTATTCTTTATATAATTGCGAAGATTAGCTGATTTTGTTTGTAAAAATAGCTGTTTTAAGTCAACCTGTTTTTTATCATTTTCTGGCAAATCATGCCACAGCTCTTTAATAGCATCTGGTCTTCTATACCATATTGTCGTATTAAATAAATCAGACAACTTATTTCTATTATTAAATAACTCAACCCCAGATATTTTACCACCCGCCATATTACGAATATCAGATGTTTTTAATTGTTGCCCATTTTTTATTATTTTTTTTAAAACCTCATCTATTTTTCCTGCCTTAATAGCAACTGCAAAACCTGTTATACCCCTTTTGTTGTCAATAATACGGCGCATATCATCTATTTGATAATCTTTGCCTTCAAAATATTTATTGAATATATCAATGTAAATAGCCTCATAATTTTGCCACCATTTATTAAATTTATCTAACAGCTCTGGTTTTTCTATATTTTTTTCTACATCACTTTTTACCCTAGAAAAAGCAATATCCATATCGGCACCAGCCTCTAAAAGAAGTTGCACTACATCTGAACTGCCCGTATCAATTGCAATTGTTAATGCCTCGTTGTGATTTGTGTGTATATCTACACCTAAATCAATCAAATATTTAACTGTTTTTGTATGTTTTTTAGCATTTTTAGGATTATATCCTGCAACAGCACCAATTAAAATATTACTACCCACCGCGGTTACATCAACCCCGTGTTTTTCAACTAAGTTTTTGATTATATCTGCACGCCCTTCTCTTACTATCCAGCTTATTGTATCCCCATTATTATAATTTATATCTGCGCCTTTTTCTAAAAATTTAACTATCAAATTTTCATGTCCGAAATAACAGGCAAGCCCAAGCCCTTTGCTTAATATTTCACGTTGTTTTGACTTTGGTATTTGCTTAAGAGTAGCCTCTGCCTGTTTGAAATTATTTTTACGAATAGCCCTAAAAAATTTCAATTGGTTAACTGCTATATTTTGCTTTCTATTTCTATTCAATAAAGCCATATTACCCTTAGCTGGCATTTTCATTATTCTAAACAACGCCTTATCGCGTCCATAATGCATGGCAAGCATATGAGCATATTTAATAATTTTTTGATAATCTTTTCTTTTTTTAGATTTACGTGAACCAAGTAAATTTTTTTGCATATATGATAAATATCTTTGTAGCCTATCTAAATCATTATCATATACAGCATCTAATATACCAGCCTCAAGCTCTAACGCAGAAAACTGAAATCTACTACTTGCCTCATTGCTCCTAGAATTACCCATATAACAGCATCACAACAAAAAATTATTACTATCTGGAGATAGTAGCAATTTTTATTCAATTTGTCATACTTTTTCTATATAAAAATTACTGATAGATATTTTTATTTATATAAGCGCTTGACATAGTGCAAAATAGTATTATAGTGGCGATACTCTAGTAGCATAGTAATTAAGTAATTGTAAGAAAGGATATATGAACGATGAGAACAAAACCTGATGAACTCACTAGTAAAAAAAATGAAAGATAATATTGAAAAGAAAAATGTCTTCATGCTTATTGATTGTTCTGGAAGTATGATGGGGTCACCTATAGAAACAGCCCTAGATGCAGCTTACATTACCACAATGGCTGTAAAAGAGGCAAAATCTAATTCGAATGTAATTAGTAGTACATTTGGCTCAAATAATCGTGATTTAAAAAGATGCTCATCTCATATGAGTGAAAAAGAAATAGAGAAATTCTTCAGTAAACAAAACAAAGTACCAGCTAGTTCCACACATATACTACCAGAAACTGATTTCCTGTCCCAAATAATGGAAATATATGGAAAAAGTCAACCTGCAGAGTTAATTATAATAACAGATGGCGAATTCTCCGACAGTAAAGTTGCATTAAAAGATAAATTCAAATCATTATTAGCTGACTTTCCACAGCTACAAATAAACATCTTTAATGTAGAACCACCTAGGCCTACTCATAAAACATACATGAAAAAACTCTCAGATGCCCTAGAGGAAGATAACGTTGCCGTTAAAATAAAAGATGTATATGGAGTAGATGAATTGTTAGATGCTATTACTGAGGCTATAAATAGCGATGTAAAAACCGTTAGATATCCAAGCAATGAAATAGATGATATCAATAACATTGTTGATCAAATAAATGATAACTTTAATGAAATGGCAGAAAAAATACAGCATTTAGAAGAAAAATTAGATAAAGTTAATAAACGTTACAAAGCACCAACACAGGGAAAAAGCCGTTAAGATAATATCTATTAGTAATTAAATTTAACTGACGATAGCTACTATAACAGCAGTGGCTATCGCCTTTTTGTTATATTTGCGTGACTAGCTAACAAATAAGAAATGTATATAGCTACTCCTAAAATTATTTAGACTATTGGTTTAAATGCCCTACTCCCCCAGCATGCCATATTATGATTATGCAAAATTGTGCTCGGGTAAATTCCGTGTTGTCTGTCTTTAAGTATCGTAAATATTGTTTATATAGTTAGTAAGAAAATATCTAAATATTTTTGAAATTAGCTATATTAAAAAACTTGCCCAATGTTAAATTTTATGTTATTTTATTACATAAAATATTTGGCGTGTATATTAAATTGTAGAGAGATATAATTAAAATGGCGAACAAAAAAGTAACTCCAGAAATCGATAAGTTTCTTAAAAATTCAGACTTAACCGCAGAAAAGCTATCTAACCTTGTAGTAAAAGGATTAGACGGTGCTGAATATGGTGAATTTTATCAGGAAATATCAGAAGGAGAATCGCTGCTGAAAGACAAAGGTATGTATACAAATATATCTACTGGCAATAATAAATCAGGTTTTGGCTTTCGGGTTGGTGTTGGTGAGAATGTAGGATACGCATATTCAGATGTTTTTAATGAAG
>JALTWL010000032.1 GCA_027047045.1 Micavibrio sp. | reverse complement strand
CAAAACCTATGCTGAAAGTTGGTGAGAAACCTATACTTGAAACTATTATTCTTAATTTTAAAAAATATGGATTTACAAATATCATTCTTAGTGTAAACTATAAATCAGAAATCATAGAAGAATATTTCAAAGATGGAAGTGAATTTGGTGTAAATATAGAGTATGTTCATGAGAACAAAAGAATGGGAACAGCCGGGGCTTTGAGTCTGATGCGAGAGAAACTTAATGAACCCTTTTTTGTGATGAATGGAGATCTACTTACAAACATCAACTTTGAACATATGATGGAGTATCATCTCTCAAACAAAGCTGTAGCTACGATGGGAGTAAGAGAGTATGACTTTCAAGTTCCTTATGGTGTTGTTAATGTTGATGGTATAGATATACAAAGTATAGAAGAAAAACCTGTGCATAGTTTTTTCGTGAGTGGAGGAGTCTATGTCTTAAGTCCAAAAGTGTTACAATTCATTCCGAAAGATGAGTTTTTCGATATGCCGTCACTGTTTGAGAAACTGATAAAAGAAAAAAAGAAAAGTATTTCTTTTCCTATACGAGAATATTGGCTGGATATAGGACGAATGGAAGAGTTTGAAAAAGCAAATAGTGAATATTATAAGGTGTTTTAATGTACAAAGATAAAACTTTTTTAGCCATCATTCCTGCAAGAGGCGGAAGCAAGGGGTTGTTTGGCAAAAATATAAAAGAGCTTTGTGGCAAACCGCTAATAGCTTGGAGTATTGAAGCTGGACTTAAAAGTAACTATCTTGATGAAGTGATGGTAACGACTGACAGTAAAGAGATTGCAGAGATTGCTAAAAAATATGGTGCTAATGTACCATTTTTAAGACCAGATGATTTAGCAAGTGATACAGCTACGACATTTGATGCAGTAAAGCATACCATTGAATTTTACAAGCATAATTTTGATAGGGAATTTGACTATATTGTTCTTCTTGAACCCACTTCACCTTTAAGGGAGGATAAAGATATTGATAACATGATTGAGAAAATTATCAACCAAGAAAACGATTTTGATTCAATAGTTAGTATTGGCGAAGTGCATGAGCATCCATCAATCATGAAAAAGATTGTAAAAAAACATTACTTAGAAAGTTATTGTGAAACATTAGAGATGAAATCACGTAGACAAGATAATGCACCCGCTTATTTTCCATATGGTGTTGCATATATCGTAAAAACTGACAGTCTTTTACAAGAAAAAACTTTTTATACAAGAAGAAATACATTTTATGAGATAAAAAGATATCAATGCTATGAAATTGATGATATATATGATTTTTTAGCAATCGAAAATATTATGAAATTTGAATGGAAGGTGTAATATGAGAATATTGGTAATAGGTCTTGGATCGATGGGAAAGCGAAGAGTAAGGAATTTAATCGCGTTAGGATTAAAAGAACAAATTGCTGGTTTTGATCCAAGAGAGGATAGGGTAGAAGAGACGAAAGAATATGATATAAAAACTTTTGCTGATTTTGATGAAGCCATATCCAAATGGGAACCTACTGTTTTTGTTATATCAACCCCACCCAATTTACACATGAAGTATGCTTATTATGCAGTTGAAAAAAATATAAGCTGTTTTATAGAAGCATCCGTGGTTGATTCGGAAAAAATTAAAGAGTTAGCTGAAAAGATAGAAGGCAAGCCTATCGTAATGGCTCCTTCATGTACAATGAGATATTATCCGGCACCAAAAACAATCAAGTCTCTGCTCAAGAAAGATGTTATTGGAAAAGTTTTAAACTATAATTATCATACAGGGCAGTATCTTCCTGATTGGCATCCGTGGGAAAGTATTGAAGAATTTTATGTATCCAATCCAGATACAGGTGGTTGTCGAGAAATTGTTCCTTTTGAATTGACATGGCTAAATGATATTTTTGGTGATTCAAAGCCTTTGGCATGTGTTAGAAAAAAATTAACTGATATGCCCGCAGATATTGAAGATATTTATCATTGCCTTCTATCTTATCCTAACAATGTATTGGGAAATTTAACTGTAGAAGTTATTTCAAGACCAAAAGCAACAAGAAGTATAAGGATTTTAGGAACAAAAGGTGAAATTGTATATGATGGCGACACAAATTGTTTAAAATATATTAATATAGATATGGAAGAGTGGGAAGAGATTTCTTTTGAAGGTGGGACTGTTATTGATGGATACATCAATCCTGAAGAGCCATATATAAATGAAATGAAAGACTTTGTTGCAGCAGTAGAAAATATAAGAAATGGTGGAGAAAATACTTATCCAAACAGCTTGGAAGATGATTACAAAATTTTACAAACATTGTATGGTTTAGAAGATATAAGCGAGGGAAAAGATGACTTATCAAGATAGATTACTCAAGGCAATACCAGGCGGTGCTCATACATATAGCAGAGGCTACGATCAGTATCCTGCAAATGCACCTCAAATTTTAAAAAGAGGAAAAGGTGCTTACATATACGATGAGAAAGAAAATGAGTTTTTAGACTATGGAATGGCTCTTCGTGCTGTAAATCTTGGTTATGCAAATGAACAGGTAAATCAAGCAGCTATCAGACAGATAGAATACGGTAACAATCTGACAAAACCAAGCCTCATAGAACTTGAAGCTGCTGAGTTGCTAATAGACACTATAGATAGTGTTGATATGGTTAAATTTACTAAAAATGGCTCTACGGCTACCACTGCTGCTATAAAGCTTGCTAGGGCATATACGGGTAGAGAACTTGTTGCGCGGTGTGCTGAGCACCCTTTTTTTAGTTATGATGACTGGTTCATCGGTTCAACACCTATAACAAAAGGAATCCCGCAAAAAGATATAGAAAATACAAAACTTTTCAACTATAATGACATCGCATCATTGGAACAATTGTTTTTAAAATATCCTGACCAAATAGCGTGTGTGATTTTAGAGCCGGCTGCAACAGAACATCCTAAAGATAATTTTCTTCACAAAGTAAAAGAACTCTGTCATAAAAATGGAGCAATTTTTATCCTCGATGAGATGATTACAGGATTTAGATGGGATTTAAAAGGTGCACAGCATTATTACGGTATTGAGGCTGATCTTTGCACATTTGGAAAAGCTATGGCAAATGGGTTTTCCGTTGCTGCAGTAGCTGGAAAAAGAGAGTTAATGGAGCTTGGGTCTATTGAATTTGAAGGCAAAGAGCGGCTTTTTTTGCTTTCAACTACACATGGTGCGGAGATGTCAGGACTTGGAGCATTTGTTGAAACGGTGAAATTTATCAAAGAAAACAATGTTGTAGAACATTTATGGCAGTATGGCAGAGATCTAATCACACTTATGAATGATATGGCTAAAAGTTTTGATATAGATAAAAGTTTTGTAGCCGGTGGAATAGAATGCAGCCCTTACTATCTGACTTTTGATAAAGAAGGAAAAAACTCTTTAGGTTTAAGGACACTGTTTTCTCAAGAGATGATAAAAAATGGTGTTATGATGCCGTGGATCGCTTTGAGTTATGCTCATGGAGAGAAAGAGCTTGAGTTAACTAAAAATGCGTTGGAAAAAGCTTTTGAAGTTTATAAAAAAGCTGTTGATGAAGGGTATGAAAAATATCTCATTGGTGATGTGATAAAACCCGTATTCAGGAAGTATAATTGATGAAAATTGCAGTCGTTTCTCTTGATCAGGTTTGGGAAGATAAAGAAGCAAATTTAAAAATATGTAAGGAGTATATTCGAACTGCTTCACAACAAAAAGTAGATTTGATCATCTTTCCAGAGATGACTTTGAGTGGATTTTCAACAAATATTGAATTGATTGCCGAGGACAAAAAGGAGAACTTAACTATTGAAAATTTTAGTAAATTAGCTAAAAAATATAGCATAGCTATGATTTTTGGTGTCGTTATCAAAGATAGAGAAAAAGCACTCAACCAAGCTGTTTTTCTTGATAATAAAGGTAAAGTAATTGCAAAATACAACAAAATTCATCCTTTTAGTTTTGCAGGAGAAGATAGATATTTTAATGCCGGTGAACAGTTAGGCATTTGTAATTTTCAAGATTATAAGATAGGGTTGAGTATCTGTTACGATCTAAGATTTCCTGAGCTTTATAGTGCTATGGCAAAAGAGTGTGATGCTATTGTTAACATTGCCAATTGGCCAAAAAAGCGAGTAGTTCATTGGAATGCTTTGCTAAAAGCACGGGCGATAGAAAATCAGGTATTTATAGTAGGAGTCAATAGAGTCGGTATCGATGGAAATGGACTACAATACCAAGAGAGCAGTGAAGTATATAATGCCAATGGCGAATCCCTTAAACCAGAAAACACCTATAAAAATATGAAAATATATACAGTTGATAGGAAGTTTACGGAAGAATTTAAACAGAAATTTAATACAACAAATGACAGAAAGCCTAATTTTTATAAGGAAATAATATAATGCTAAATAATCAAGTTGTAGTCATAACAGGTGGAGCAGGACTTATAGGGCAAGAGTTTGTAAAAGCTGTAGTGGAAAATAATGGTATAGCTGTCATAGCAGATATAAATGAAGAGCTAGGAAATAAAGTCAAAGAAAAACTCTCCAAAGAATTGAAAAAAGACAGTATTGATTTTGTCAAACTCGACATCACTTCAAAAAAATCTTTAAATGATTGTATTGATTATTTAGATGGAAAATATAAGAAAATTGATGCCATAGTCAATAATGCTTATCCAAGAAATAAAAACTATGGAAAACACTTTTTTGATGTAGAGTATAAAGATTTCGTAGAGAATGTTGGGCTTAATCTTGGTGGATACTTTACTACATCGCAACAATTTGCAAAATATTTTCAAAAACAAGGGTATGGTAATATCATAAATATATCATCTATTTACGGAGTAGTTGCGCCAAAATTTGAGATATATGAAGGCACTCAAATGACAACCCCAGTAGAATATGCAGCTATAAAATCTGCATTAATACATTTGAGCAAATATATGGCAAAATACTTCAAAAGAATGAATATAAGAGTTAATGTATTAAGTCCAGGTGGTATATTTGATAATCAACCTCAACCATTTTTAGAAAACTATAAGGAGAAATGTTTAAATAAGGGGATGTTGGATAAAAGTGATTTGAAAGGCACTTTAGTTTATTTGCTTAGTGATATGAGTAGATATGTTAATGGGCAAAATATTATCGTTGATGATGGATTCACTATTTAAGCAATGAAAAATATAAAATACGATGATATAAGCAAATGATCATTAAGACTTTAGAATACTTAACCTTTAGTGGATTGTCAGCATTCGTAGGGTTTTTAACAACCGTTTATTTAACTAAGATGATAAATGTTGAAGATTATGGTGTTATTGGGTTGTTTTTAGCAATTTTATATGTTTTACCTCAAGTAATATCTTTTGCTACCATTGGTTTAGTGTCAATCAACAAAGTAAAATTAGACTCTTTCCAATTTTCGTTTTTTTCAAATAAGTACTTGACTTTTAGCTTTCTTGTGTTCTTAATTTTATTTATTATATCATTCTTGTTTACATTTTTAATAAAAAAATATCTAATCTTATTCATTTTTTTGCCATTAATTGCTTTTGTTAAATTCCTTGAAATGTTTCATAATGCCGAACTTATACAGGAAGGAAAAAGCAAAATGTTTGGCATCTATAGATTATTGTTATCGTTACTTTCATTCGGAACCACTGTAGTTTTTATATCACTGTTCCATTTATCATGGAATGGTCGTTTGTATGCAATATTTCTCAGTGAATTAATAACTTTAATGATAATGATAAAAGTTTCATTTAATGCGATAAGGGAGTTTTCATTTTGTGTTGATATCACAGCATTCAAAGAGTATCTTGCATTTGGATTTCCAGTTTTGATTGGACTTTTTGCTGGTTGGTTGCTCAATCAATCAGATAGATTTATAATATTGCATTTTTTCTCCTTAAGGGAAGTTGGTATCTATACATTAGCATATAGCATAGGAATAATTGTAAATATGATCAATGAAGCAACAACAAATGCAGTAGTCCCTAAAATTTATAAACATTTGCACAATAAACAAGCAAGTCAATATATCAAAAAATTGAATATTTCTTATACTCTTATTATATTAAGTATCGCTCTTTTGGTAGGGATAACATCGTATTGGTATGTACCAATTTTATTTGATTCACAATATGCAGATGCCCCGAATATAATCTTTTTTATTGCTTTTGCTTTTGCTTTTAATGGAATATATAGAACGACAGGAAGCGTTATAGCATTTTATAAGCAAAATATATTACGGATGAAATTGGTTTATATTAGCGCAGCACTTAATGTGATAATATCTATTGTATGTATTCCTTTGTTTGGCATTTTAGCTCCAGCTATTGGAACAATGATGGCATACATGTTTTTAGCAATTTCAAGTTATATATATGGATGGAAAATATTACAAAAGGAAGAATATGTTAAAATTTCTTGTTGATTTGTTATATATTTTCAAATTTGATAAAGTTATAAATAAGTTAATAGTGCTTAAACAAAAAGTTGAAATAAAAAGATATGAAAGGTTGAGCGGGCAGAAAATAAACTATATTTCACCAGGTGAGAATGGTGTTAAAATTATTGGCGATTACAAAAAATTCAAAATTGATTCTACAAGTCATTTAAAATCAAATACGCACATTGAATGTTATGGTGGAGTTGAGATAGGTGCGTATTTTCACACGGGTAGAGGTCTTATTATATTGTCAAGTAACCACAATTATAATGCTGAAACTATTCCGTATGGTAAAGAAAACATCAGAAAAAAAGTAATCATTGAAGACTTTGTGTGGTGTGGGATGAATGTTATAATATTGCCAGGTGTAAGAATAGGTGAGGGTGCAATTATAGGAGCGGGCTCTGTTGTAACAAAAAATGTTCCTGCATGTGCTATAGTTGGAGGTAGCCCGGCAAAAATTATCAAATATAGAGACAAAGAAAATTTTTATAAACTAAAGAAAGAAAAGAAGTTTTATTGATGCAGAAAAAAGAGGATATTATATTATTTTCTCAAGCCCCAGCGGACTTGAAGTATGTAGTGTTACTA